>CAZPDV010000136.1:0-5734 GCA_964585355.1 uncultured Aliiroseovarius sp. | reverse complement strand
GGTGCAGCGGGTTCGTTTCCCCCTGGAGGTTCTGGTGATCGCCGACACGCTGGGTGCGATCCTCAAGTACCAGGACGATATCGCCCGGCTGCAGGGGTCCGAAGCCGCGCGCCTGCTGGAAGAAGCCCGCGCCGCCCTGCCATGACCCTTTCATCTTTCCACCAATACTCCACGGGGGTCCGGGGGTGTGAAACCCCCGGCGCGCGCCATGGCCCGGCCGCCGCTTGACCTGCCTGCCAATCCGCGCCTGGTCGCCAACCTCACCCATTTCGCCCGGGCGCTGCGGGCCGCCGGGCTCAAGGTCGGCCCCGGCCGGGTGCTGGCGGCAATCCGGGCAGTGGCGGCGACGGGCTTCGGCGACCGGCGCGATTTCTACTGGACCCTGCACGCGGTTTTCGTCTCGCGCCCGGAAGAGCGCGCGGTGTTCCACCAGGTCTTTCGCCTGTTCTGGCGCGACCCGCGGTATCTCGAACACATGATGGCGATGATGTTGCCGTCGCTGCGCGGCGTCGCCGAGGAGCGCCGGGCCAGCGCCGGGGAAAGGCGCGCGGCCGAGGCGCTGCTCGATGGGGTGACGCGCCCGGCGCCGGACCTGCCCGAGGCCCCGGCCGAGGATGTCGAGATCGACGCCCGTTTCACCATGTCCGGCGAGGAACGGCTCAAGACCCTGGACTTCGAACAGATGAGCACCGCCGAAATGGCCGCGGCCAAACGCATGCTGGCGACGATGACCCTGCCGGTGCCGCCGATCCTGTCGCGCCGCCATGCCGCGGCGGCGCGCGGCCGGGCGCCCGACTGGCCCCGCACCATGCGCAACGCCCTGCGCCATGGCGGCGAAGTCACCGAATTTGCCCGCAAAAGCCGCCGCAGCCGCTGGCCCGACCTGGTGCTGCTTTGCGACATTTCCGGCTCGATGTCGGCCTATAGCCGGGCGGTGCTGCATTACCTGCACGCGGTGGCGAACCATCAGGGCGCGGGCTGGGCGCGGGTGCATGGCTTCACCTTCGGCACGCGGCTGACCAATATCACCCGGCACCTGGCGACCCGCGACGTGGACGCGGCACTCAAGGCCGCCGGGGCCGAGGCGCAGGACTGGGAGGGCGGCACCCGGATCGGCGCCTGCCTGCGCGCCTTCAACCGCGACTGGTCGCGCCGGGTGCTGGGGCGCGGGGCGGTGGTCATACTGGTGACCGACGGGCTGGAGCGCGGCGACCCGGATCTGCTGGCCCGCGAGATCGAGCGGCTGCACCTGTCGGCGCGGCAGCTGATCTGGCTCAACCCGTTGCTGCGCTGGCAGGATTTCGCCCCCCGCGCCGCCGGTATCCGGGCGATGCTGGCGCATGTGGACAGCTTCCGCCCCGGCCACAATATCGAGGCGCTGGAAGGGCTGGCCCAGGCCATTGCCCAGCCGCAGGACCGGGGCGAGCTGGCGCGGCTGCGCGCCGGCACCTGAGTTTTCGCCCTGCGTCAACCCGCCACGGGGGGGAGGGTGTTTTCGGGTTTGAACTTCCGGTCAATTATCCCAAATACATTCACAATCTTGAATGTGAATCGAAAGGGATTCCCCATGACATGGAACTGGAAAACCGGCGGTGTGGCGCTGGGGCTGGCAATCTTTCTTGCCGTGCTCCTGGTCAAGCCGATCGGTGTCTCGACCCAATTCGTGATCTTCGACGGCATCGTTGCAGATCGCTTCAACCCCGACCTGGTGACGCAGACCGCCGAGGGGGCGTGGACCTCGACCAATGCCTATCTGGCCAAGAGCCACGGCAAATATGCGGGCCATATCGCCAATCCGCTGAACTATTCGTTCATCTTCGTCATCGCGATGATGGTGGGGGCGGCGATTTCGACCTGGCTCAAGGGCGGTATCAAGCGTGATGAGCGCGCGGTGCCGGCGCTGTGGCGGGCCAATTTCGGCGACAATCCGTGGAAGCGCTATGCGGCAGCCTTTGCCGGCGGCTTTATCGTGCTCTATGGGGCGCGGCTGGCCGGGGGCTGTACCTCGGGCCACATGATGTCGGGCCTGATGCAGACCTCGCTGTCGGGCTATATCTTCACGCTCGGTGTTTTTGCTGCTGCCATTCCGGTGGCGCTCATGATGTACAAGAAGGATGCGCAATCATGACCATTCTGCTCGCTCTGATCATCGGTGGCCTGTTCGGCTTCGTGCTGGACCGTATCGGCGCCACCAACCCGACCGTCCTGGGGCGCATGCTGGCGCTGTTCAACCTGGGCCTGATGAAGGCGATCCTGCTGGCAATCGGCGTGGGCTCGATCCTGATGTTTGCCGGCCAGATGGTTGGCCTGGTGGATGTGGGCCACATGTCGGTGAAAACCGCCTATATCGGCGTTTTCGTCGGTGGTCTGCTGCTGGGTACCGGCTGGGCGGTGGCGGGTTATTGCCCCGGTACCGGCCTGTCGGCGGCGGCCAGCGGGCGCAAGGACGCGCTGTTCTTCGTGGCCGGCGGGCTGCTTGGCGCGGCGGCCTACATGGTCACCTATCCGTCGGTCAAGGCCATGGGATTGCTGGAAAAGATCGCTGGCGGCAAGGTCACGATCGGCACCGTTCCCGGCTCTGACTATGCCGGTATCCTGAACATGCGCGGCGATGTGCTGGGCATCGTTCTGGGGCTGGTTTTCGTGGCGGTGGCCTTTGCCCTGCCGGAAAATCCGCGCCATGCGGAAGGCACGACGGTGCCGGCCGAATAGGCGGCACCCCTGTAACAGCCGAGAGGGCCATGGGGCGCGACCCCCGTGGCCCTTTTCATTTTGGCCTCTGCTCTTGCAGGTCGGCCCGACTTGCGCCACCTTGGGGCATGGCCGATCACGACGACATTGCCGCAATCGCACTGAACTGGCACCGCGAGGGGCGCGGCGCGGCGCTGGCCATGGTGGTCGAGACCTGGGGCTCGGCGCCGCGGCCGGTGGGCAGCCTGCTGGCAATCAGCGGTCGGGGAGAGATCGCGGGCTCGGTCTCGGGCGGTTGTGTCGAGGGCGCGGTGGTCACCGAGGCCGAAGCCGCGCTTGGCGACGGTCGGCCGCGGGTGCCGGAATACGGCGTTTCGGATGACAGCGCCTTTGCGGCGGGGCTGGCCTGCGGTGGCCGGATCCGGGTGCTGGTCGAGCCGGTGGGCGCGGCCCTGCCCGAAGAGATGCTGGCCGATCTGGTGGCGCGGCGGGCAGCGCGGGAGCCGGTGGCCTATGTGGTCAACACCCGGACCTGGGCGCGCCAGCTTGCCGGCCCCGAGGCCTTTGCCGAGCGTTTTCGGGCCGACAGGTCGGGGTTCGAGCCCGATGGCGCAACCTTCGTGGCGGTGCATAACCCGCCCCTGCGCCTTTATATCGTGGGCGCGGTGCATATTGCCCAGGCGCTGGTGCCCATGGCGCGGCTGGCCGGCCATGACGTGACCCTGATCGACCCGCGCGCCACCTTCGCCACGCCCGAGCGGTTCCCGGGGGTCGAGATTTTCGAGGAATACCCCGACGAGGTGCTTGCCGGCCGGCTGGACGGGCGCTCGGCGGTGGTGACCCTGTCGCATGACCCCAAGATCGACGACCCGGCGATCGAGACCGCGCTGCGGGCGCCGGTTTATTATCTGGGCTGTCTTGGCTCGAAGCGCACCCATGCCAAGCGGGTGGCGCGGCTTGAGGCGGCCGGCTTCAGCCCCGAGCAGATCGGCCGTATCCACGCGCCGGTGGGGCTTGATATCGGGGCGCGCAGCCCGGCCGAGATCGCGGTGAGCACGCTGGCGCAGATTACCCAGGTTCTGAGGCGCGGCTGATTTGGCCCGGCCCCGCTGGAGACGGCGCGGGGATGTGCCCTGCCGGCCTTAGCGGTGCGTGCGGTGAGGGCGGACCGGGGGTTTTACCCCCGGACCCCCAGGATATTTGTCAACAGAAGAAGCCGGGCGCAACTTTTGCGTGAAGGCGGTTCTCATGGCGCGTGTTTTGTGTTTAGCTGAGGGAAACGACAAGGGAGGAAACCATGACACAGGTCTCGATGACCGTGAACGGGAAGGCTGTTTCTGCCGAGGTGGCGGAGAATGCGCTTTTGAGCGCGTTTTTGCGGGAGGCGCTGGAACTGACCGGCACCCATGTGGGCTGTGACACCGGCCAGTGCGGCGCCTGTACCGTGCATGTGAATGGTCGCCCGGTGAAGAGCTGCAACATGTTTGCGGTCGAGGCCGAGGGCGCCGAGGTCACCACCATCGAGGGCATGGCCAATGCGGATGGGTCGCTGGGGCCGATCCAGGCGGCGTTTCAGGAGCATCACGGGCTGCAATGCGGGTTTTGCACACCGGGCATGGTGATGGCGGCGGCGGCGCTGCTCAAGGAAAACCCCCGGCCCAGCGAGGCCGAGATTCGCGCCTATCTCAGCGGCAATATCTGCCGCTGCACCGGCTATCACAACATCGTGCGCGCGATCATGGCGGCATCCGGTCAGGATGTGGCCGTGGCGGCCGAATGACGCACGCGACATCAGGGAGGATTTGAAATGCCAGCAGATGGAGGCATCGGCGCGCCCAACAAGCGGCGCGAGGACGTGCGGTTCCTGACCGGGGCCGGGAAGTACACCGACGACATCAATATTCACGGCCAGGCGCATGTGGTGTTTCTGCGCTCGCCAGTGGCGCATGGGGCGATCAAGGCGCTGGATACCAGCGCGGCAGCGGCGATGCCGGGGGTTTTGCGCATCTTTACCGCCGAGGATTTTGCCGAGGTGGGCGGCGTGCCCTGTGGCTGGGAGGTGACCGACCGTTTCGGTCAGCCGATGCAGGAGCCCAAGCACCCGGTTCTGGCCGAGGGCAAGGTGCGCCATGTGGGCGAGCCGGTGGCCGCCGTGGTGGCCGAGACCGAGGCCCAGGCGCGCGATGCGGCCGAGGCGATCGAGCTTGAGATCGACGAGCTTCCCGCCGTGGTGGACATGCGCCAGGCGCTTGCCGAGGGCGCCCCGAAGGTGCATGACGACCTGAGCTCAAACCTTTGTTTCGATTGGGGATTTGTCGAGGAAAACAAGGCCGCGGTGGACGAGGCCTTTGCCAGTGCCGCGCATGTGACCCGGCTTGAACTGGTCAATAACCGGCTGGTCCCCAATGCCATGGAGCCGCGGGTGGCGATCGGGGATTTTGACCCCGGCACCGGCGACAGCACGCTTTATACCACCAGCCAGAACCCGCATGTGATCCGGCTTTTGATGGGGGCCTTCGTGCTGGGCATTCCCGAGCACAAGCTCAGGGTGGTTTCCCCCGATGTGGGGGGCGGCTTTGGCTCGAAGATCTTCCATTACCAGGAAGAGGCGTTCTGTACCTTCGCGGCCAGGGCGCTCAAGCGGCCGGTGAAGTGGACCGCCACCCGTTCCGAGGCGTTCCTCTCGGATGCGCATGGCCGCGATCATGTGACCACGATCGAACTGGCGCTGGATGCGGACAACAATTTCATCGCCCTGCGCACCGATACCCTGGCCAATATGGGGGCCTATCTTTCGACCTTTGCGCCAAGCGTGCCGACCTGGCTGCACGGCACCCTGATGGCGGGCAATTACAAGACGCCGCTCATTTACGTGAACGTCAAGGCGGTGTTCACCAATACCGTGCCGGTGGATGCCTATCGCGGCGCCGGCCGGCCCGAGGCGACGTTCCAGCTTGAGCGGGTGATCGACAAGGCGGCCCATGAGCTTGGGGTCGATCCGGTCGCGCTCAGGCGGCAGAATTTCATCACCGAGTTCCCCTAT
>CAZPDV010000135.1:0-5769 GCA_964585355.1 uncultured Aliiroseovarius sp. | reverse complement strand
ATGCTGTCGGTACAGGAAGCGGCCTTCGATCCGGGGGCCGAGCTCAGCCGCTTTGCCAGGGCCGCAGGCACCGCCGGCGCGGTGGTCAGCTTTACCGGCATTGTCCGCGACGATTCCGGCAATCTTGAATACATGGAGATCGAGCACTATCCCGGCATGACCGAAAAGGCGATCGGCGCCATGCAGGAGACCGCCTGCACGCGCTGGGACCTGACTGCCTGCATGGTGATCCACCGCCATGGGCGGCTTGCACCGGGCGAAACCATCATGATGGTCGCCACCGCCGCCCGCCACCGCGTCGCCGCCTTTGAAGCCGCCGAATACCTGATGGATTACCTCAAATCCCGCGCCCCGTTCTGGAAAAAGGAAGTGGGGCCGGACGGCGAACGCTGGGTTGAAAGCAAGGATGCCGACGAAGCCGCGCTGCAGCGCTGGTAACCCGACCAGGGATTTCGCCCGCTGACGCGGGCGACCGGCCTCGCTTCGCTCGGCTGATTTGAGGCCTCCGGCGGGGATATTTTCAAACAGAAGAAGGCCATAGGCGCCCAGCCCGCCCTTTCATCTTTCCCCAAATACTCCCGCCGGAGGCAGGACCGGGCGCGGCTGGTTCAGACCAGATAGGGCCAGAACACCAGCCCTCCGATAAGGGCAGCGGTCAGCGCCAGCACCAGGGTGGCGCCTGCGGCGATGTCCTTGGCGCGTTTTACCGCTTCGCTGTAGTCCGGCGTCACCGCGTCGCACAGATATTCAAATGCCGTGTTCATGGCCTCGCCGAACCAAACCAGGCCGATTGCCAGCACCAGCCACAACCAATCGGCGCGGCTGAGCCCGAGAGACGCCCCGGCAGCCACCACCAGTGCCGCCACGCCCAGGTGGATGCGGGCATTGGCCTCGGAGCGGACGACCTGCGCCAGCCCTGCCAGGGCATTGCCGAACGCGCGGGCCAGGCGCCGCATGGTCACTGCCCGATCGCGTATTTCTCGATATAGGCGCGCAGTTCCTCGGCCTCTTCGCGCACGCTGCGCAACCCGTCCATGGCGGCCTTGGTTTCGGCCTCGGACTGGTGCAGCTTCGAGATCAGCTCGGCCTCGCGCTGCTGCATATAGGTGATTGCCTGATCGCGGGTTTCTTCGGCCTCGTGCAGGGCCTGCGCCATCTTGTCGAGCTCGTTCATATCGGTGCCCGAGACCCGCGAAAACCTTTGCACCAGCCAATTGGCGAACCAGCCGAGCGCGAAGGCCACGAACAGAATGATGGCCGTGACAATGATGAATTCAGTTCTGTTCATTGCTATCCCCCGTACTTTCCGCCTGCGTGCCGCTGTCGGCCGAAGCCGCTGAATCATTGGCGGCACTGGCGGCATCGTCCTCCCCCTGATCCGGCAGGATCAGCCGAAACTCGATCCGCCGGTTGGCCTCGCGCCCCTGTTCGGTGCCATTGTCGGCGATCGGGTTGGCCTCTCCATAGCCATGCGCCACCAGGTTGGAGGTCAGCACCCGGCGCGCCAGCAGCGCATTCAGCACCGCCTGTGCCCGGGCCTGGCTCAGCGCCTGGTTCATTTCCTCGCGCCCCTGGCTGTCGGTATAGCCGCCGATCTCCATGGCCACATCCTCGCATTCTTTCAGGATGTCGGCAATCTTGTCCACCGCATCGCGCGATTCGGCAATAATGTCGGCCGAGCCGGGGGCGAAGGTGATCTTGTTTTCCGCCAGTACCGCATTCACCCGGTCCACGCATTCACGCGGGGTCGGCTTGGCCGCCACCGGGTCGAGCTGCTCCTGATAGGCCACGTTCACCGCAAAATCCTGTGCATCGCCCAGCTTGTCGGCAAGGATCCGCGAGATTTCCGAACTGGCATCCTTGTTGCCGGTATTGCCCTGAATATCCACCCGGTCGGGCTCTACCACCACCGCGCCATTGGACAGCAGGCTCAGCCCCTCGAGCCCCGCCAGCACCCTGACCAGCCAGCCCTTGGGCAGGCCCTCGTCCAGGCGGGTTGCCACATGGACCGCATCGCCGCCGAAACGCGCCTTGGCAAAGCTCTCGGCCACGTCGCGCTCAACCGGGTCGCGCAGGCGGCCGCGCAACTGCACCAGCCCCTCGGGGCTGAGGGTGGCAACGAATTCCGGCGCGTCAGAGGCGCCCGCCCCCGCGGCCTCGGGCGCCGGCGGCCTGGGCAGCACCGGATGCAGGCTGAACACATCCGGCAGCGCCGCCTGCAGCTCGCCGGTCACGCGGTCGAATTCGGCCGGCGCCGTGTCCTGCGGGGCGACCAGGGTGATGTCGGCGTCGGAAAAGGTGGCCGAGCCGCCGCCCAGTTCCTTGACCGCATGGATCGCCGCCACCACCGCCCAGGGCCATTCGCTGGTCGGGGCGCCCAGCGCCACCGGGCAATGCACCTCGCCGGCAAGCCCCGCCTCGCGCGCCGCCGCGATGATGCGCGCGCGCCCCTCTTCGGAATACGCCGCACAGGTGTCAAAGCGGGCGGTGCCGTCCTCGATCACGAAACGCAGCGAAAACGGCGTGATCACCGGGCGCGGCGCCGTGATGGTCAGCGCCAGTTCCAGCCCCCCGGGGACCCTCCGCGCCAGGTCCTGCTCCAGCGTGCGCTTTTCGCCGGCGCTGGCGGCAATGGCGGTGATCGTCACCTTGTTGGCGGCCACCGAAATCTTGGAATGCGGCAGCCGGGCCAGCGCCTGCATGGCAAAGTCCACCGCCCGATCCCAGCCTTCCGGCGCCGGATAATCGGCGCTTTGCAGCAGGTCCACCACCTGGGCGCCCTCGGCGATTTCGACCATGCGCCGGTCCAGCGGCGCCCGGTCCATCGCGGCCGGCACCAGGCCGATCAGGGAAATGCCATCGTCATTGCGCAGGATTTCCACCGAAAACCGTGGCGGTACGATCTTCTGCGGCGGCGTGATCTCGATATGATCAACGATGCGGGTGGCATCCACCACCTCGCCCGCCGCCGATATGGCGCGAAACCGCGCCGCTTCGCTGGGAAGCTCGCCCGAGAGCGTCACCTGCAGGCCGCTGGTGGCAATATCGACGCCCTCGATCCCCTCAAGCCGGAACCGCGAGGCAATGTCGGCCTGGGCCGCGCGCTCGACACTGTTCGCCGCGAAAACCGCAACCAGAAGCGCAAGAATTGCCGCCACCAGCACCAGGCCGAGGTTCAGAGTCAGATGCGAAAGGCGCATGCGTGTCATGTCCGATGATTGCTGTCGCCCCTTCCTATTGCCTTCGCGCGCCAGTGACAATCAAAGGAACGCCGAAACGGCAAGAAACAGCGCGGCGATCAGCCCCGCATCCCGGTTCGAGCGGAAAAGCCGCATGCAGCGCGCCGGGTCGTGAATGTCGAGCCGGGCCAGTTGCCAGGCCATGTGCCAGCCGAAAAACCACGGCGCGCCCAGCCCCACCACCAGCGCCAGCACGTTGCCGCGCGGGGCCAGCGCCACGATCACCGCCGCCGCCATCAGCAGCACCGCCGCCACCATGAAGCCGCGCAGCCAGGCCCTGGTGTTTTCGCCAAACAGCCGGGCGGTGGATTTCACCCCGATCAGCGCGTCATCCTCGATATCCTGATGCGCATAAATGGTGTCATAGAACAGCGTCCAGGCAATGCCCGCCCCATAGAGCAGCACCGGCGCCAGGCCCAGCGCGCCGCGATGCGCCACCCAGCCCAGGAGCGCCCCCCAGTTGAAGGCGATGCCCAGAAAGACCTGCGGCCACCAGGTAAAGCGCTTGGCAAAGGGATAGATCGCCACCGGCGCCAGCGCGACGATGCCGGTGACAATGGCCGCCGGGGGGAAGGTCAGCAGGATCAGCGCCGACAACGCCACCTGCAACACCAGCCACAGCAGCGCCTGGCGCACCCGCACCTGCCCCGAAGGGATCGGCCGGCTGGCGGTGCGCGCCACCTTCGCGTCGATATCGCGGTCGGTAATGTCGTTCCAGGTGCAGCCCGCCCCGCGCATGAGAAAGGCCCCCGCCGCGCAGGCCGCAAAGACCCACAGGTCCAGCAGCCGCGCCCGCCCGTCCGCCGCCATGGCCAGGAAAAGCCCCCACCAGCAGGGGATCAGCAACAGCCAGGTTCCGATCGGCCGGTCCGCCCGGCTCAGCCGCAGATAGGGCCGCAGCCGCTCGGGCGCCCGGCGGTCCACCCAGTTGCCCGGCACCGCATCCGCCACCGTGCCGTTTGGCTCTGGCATTTCCTCCGCTTGGCCCATAGGTTCGCCTCATGAAAAACGCGCGCGTCAGGCTCCATGTAGATCAGCCGCTGGGGGAGGGGCAAGCGGTCACCGTCGAGGGCGGCGCCGCGCATTACCTGTTTGGCGTCATGCGGCTGGGTCCGGGCGATGCGGTGGCGCTGTTCAATGGCCGCGATGGCGAATATGCGGCCGAGATCCGCGCGGCGGGCAAGCGGCGCGGCGTGCTGGCCTGCGGGCAGCAGACCCGGCCCGTGACACTGCCGCCGGACCTGTGGCTGCTGTTTGCCCCGGTGAAAAAGGCCCGCACCGACATGATCGTGGAAAAGGCAGTAGAGATGGGCGCGCGCCGGATCGTGCCGGTGCGCACCGATTACACCAATGCCGAGCGTTTCCGCCACGACAAGCAGCAGCTCCGCGCCATCGAGGCGGCCGAGCAATGCGGCGCCGTGTTCGTGCCGGAAGTGGCACCGCTGGAACCGCTGGAACGGGTGCTGGCGGACTGGCCCGCCGGGCGCAGCCTGTGGTTTGCCGACGAGGCCCTGGCCGGCGCCGCCCCCACCGCCCCCCGGCAGGGCGAAGGCGCAGGGGCGATCCTGATCGGCCCCGAAGGCGGCTTTTCCCCGGCCGAGCGCGCCCGCCTCACCGCCCTGCCCCATGTCACGCCGATCAGTCTGGGCCCACGCATCCTGCGCGCCGAAACCGCCGCCATCGCCGCCATGGCCCTGTGGCAGGCGGGCCCGGGGGACTGGGCATGATCCGGCGCGCCCATCAAGGCGACGCGGCCGCCATTGACGCCTTTTTGGCGCGCAGCCCCGAAACCTGCATGTTTCTGCGCAGCAATCTGGCGGCCCACGGGCTGGAAGAGCGCCAGGCGCCGCGCGGCATGGAGGTACATATATATGAAACCAATGGCAGAATTTCCGGCGTCTTTGCGCGCTCCAATACCGGATATGTGCAGGCGCAGGGGCCGGTCGAAGACGATGATTTCTGGGACGCTCTGGGGCGGGAAATGGCCGGTCAGAGCGTATTCGGCTTTTCAGGCACCCCGGAGATCACAGCCCGTATCCGCGCAGCCCTGGGGCTGGAAGAGGCGCATTTTTCGCTGCTGGAACGCGAGGGGCTCTATCGGCTCGACCTCGACCGCCTGACCCCGCCCCGGGTCACGATCCGCCCGCCCGAAGCGGCCGACCTGCCGCTCCTCACGGACTGGATATATGACTATGACACCTCCACGCTGGGGGCGCCGCAGGGCGCGGCCACCCGGGCGCGCGTGGCCAAGGTAGCCGAGCGCGCCGTCGCCGATGGCCAGACCCGGCTGTTGATCGAGCACGGTCGGCCCACCGCCAAGACCGCCTTCAACGCCCGCCTGCCCGATATGGTCCAGGTGGGCGGCGTCTATGTGCCACCGGCCTTGCGCAACGAGGGCCGGGCACGGCGCGTGGTGGCGGCGCATCTGGCCCAGGCCTGCGCCGAAGGCGTCCAGACCGCCATCCTGTTCACCGCCAGCCCAGTCGCCGCGCGCGCCTATCGCGCCATCGGTTTTACCAGGATCGGCGAA
>CAZPDV010000134.1:0-5833 GCA_964585355.1 uncultured Aliiroseovarius sp. | reverse complement strand
GGCGCTGGCGCATGCGCTGGAGGCAAGCGCGCCAGCGACCGCGACCGAGCGCGCCTGGGCGCTGCGTGGGCTGATCGAGGCGCATCGGGTGCTGGGCATCGACAACGGCACCATCCGCACCATGGCCGCCAGCTTTCTGGACGATTTCAACCCCGAGACCGGCGGGTTTGACAGCCAATCGGCCTATACCATTGATGATGTGGGGGTGATTGTCGGCGCGCTCAATGCCATGCGCATCTTCGAGACCGCCGATATCGACGCCGACGCGGCCGAGGAGGTGTTCCGGGTGTTCTGGGAGGAAGTGGTAAACAAGGGCGGGCTGCAAATGTCGACCCCGCCCCTGAAAGTCGCCAAATCTGCGTTCGAATATGAAGGCGAACCCGCGCGCTTCTTTCGGTATGGCGACAGCCAGCCCGTGCCGCCCAAGGCGGGCGGTCAATTTGGGGTGGCGCCGGTCTTTGCCACCCGGATCAGCCATGGCAGCGACGGCTGGACGGTCACCGACGCGCGGTTTGACTCAGCCGGGGCGATGCACGCCTCCAACGAAATGATCTGGCTGCATTATGACGAGATCAACGGCTTTCCAAATGTCGATCTGACCGACGCGCTGCAATAGCGCCCGGTACCACGAACCGGCCCCTTCCGCGGCAGAGCGGGCGGGGCCCTGCGCGACATCCACAAGCTGCGGCAGCGTCCTAGCGGCGCCAGACATCCGGGTTGAAAAGCGCGACAATGGCCAGCATTTCCAGCCGGCCGATCACCATGCCGGCGGCCAGGATCAGCTTGGAAACCGGGGCCAGGGCGCCATAGCTGATCGGGTCCAGGGTGGCGACCTCGGCCAGCGGGCCGGTGGTGGTCAGCGCCGCGATGGTCAGCACCATGGAGGGCTCGAACCCCTCGCCGGCCATGGCAAAGGCCAGCATCAGGACCGCCACCGACAGCGACAGCAGCATGAAGAAGATCCAGGCCCGGAACGCCCCGCGCCGGCGGATATGGCGCGCCTCGCGCCCGGCGCCGGCGACGCTGTCGGGCAGCACCAGCCGCTCGAGCTCGCGCCGGGAATGCTTGTAGAGCGCATAGACCCGGAGCAGCTTGGCCCCGCCGGCGGTGGTCGCCACCCCGCCGCCGATTACCGCCAGCCCCAGCAGCACCAGCCCCTGGGTCTCGAGCCCGGACCAGCCCTGCGCCCCGGCCCAGTCCACGCTCTGAAACCCGGTGGTGGTAAGGAAACTCAGCACCGTGAAGGCAATCCCCCACAGCGCCCCGAGCCCGGCGGCCAGGTTGCCCTCGGCCTCGACCTCATAGGCGCCGATCCAGTGGCGCAGGAACAGAACCGCCGTGACCAGCACCACGATGGCAAAGGCCAGCCGCACCTCGGGGTCGGCGACAAAGCGCCGGGCCTCGCCGGCCTGCCCCTCGCGGGCAAAGGCCAGCCGCGAAATGGCAAAGACCATGAACAGCGCCACCATGATTTCGCCCGCCACCCCGGCGCGCGCGCCCGCCAGCCCCCCGACCGGCGAAATGCCGCTGGTGGCCATGGTCGAAAGCGCGTGGTTGAAGGCGACAAAGGCGCTGTCCCCGGCCAGCATCAGGCCAAGCCACAAGATCGCGGTAAGGCCCGTGTAAAGCGGGATCAGCCGGGCGGTATAGGTGCGCAGCCGGGCGCTGGTCCCGGCGGCGCGAAACCCCTGCCCGCCGGCGCCGCTTTCGGCCCCGGCCCCGGCGAAAAGGCTCTGCCCGGCCTCGCCAAGGGTGGCGCGCACCTCGAAGCCGCCCAGCTGCATCGGCGCCAGGATCGCCACCGCCGCCACCCACATGATGGCGCCGCCCAGCCACCCCACCAGCGCCCGCCACAGATGCACCGACGGCGCCAGCCGGCCGGGGTCGTCAAACAGGGTGGCGCCGGTGGTGGTCAGGTCCGAGACCATCTCGACATAGGCATTGAGAAAGCTGGTATTGCCCACCGCCTGGTGCAACGGCACCGCCAGCATCAGCGGCAGCCCGGTAAACAGCCCCAGCAGCGCCAGCAGGTGCTGACGCGGACGGGTGGTTTCGGCCCGCCCGGCCGTGGCAATGGCCATGAACAGCGCCAGGAACCCGAAGATCAGCCCGGAATAGAAAAACACCCTGGCGGTAAAAAAGTCTTGCGTTACAAGGGCATGCAGCGCCGGCAGCTGCATCAGCGCGGCGCTGACCGCCATCAATGCCACCACCAGCGGCAACCGGGAAAGCGCCTGCAGCATCAGAAAAAGTCGATCGAGACCTGCAGCAGGCGCTCGACCTCCGGCACATCTTTCGACAGGCAGAACAGGGCAATCACGTCGCCTTCGTCGATCCGGGTGGCGCCGGTCGGGCGGATCACCTCGCCGCCCTTCATCACCGCGCCGACCAGCACCCCCTCGGGCAGGTCGGTGTCGCGGATGCGCTGGCCGGCAATGGGCGAGGTGCCCAGCACCTGCGCCTCGATCACCTCGGCCTCGGCATCGCCGACCGAATAGACCGCGCGCACCTTGCCGTGGCGGATATGGCGCAGGATCGAGCTGACCGTGGTGGCGCGCGGGTTGATATAGGCGTCGATCCCCAGCGGCTCCATCATGCCGACCAGGGTCGGGTCATTGACCAGGCTGATCGCGATTTTCGCCCCCGCCGCCTTGCCCCGCACCGAGGCCAGCAGGTTCACCTTGTCGTCATCGGTCACCGCCAGGATGGCATCGGCGCGGGCGACGCCGGCTTCTTCGAGGATGTCGATATCCATGCCGTCGCCATGCAGCACCACCGTGCGTTCCAGCGCATCGGCCGCCTTTTCCGCCACCCGGCGCTCAAGCTCGATCACCTTGGCGCGCACCCCGGTCCCGCCGGTCTCCAGCGCCCGCGCCACCGCCAGGCCGACATTGCCGCCGCCCAGGATCACCACCCGCTGGGCGCTGGCGGTGGATTTGCCAAAGATTTCAAGCGTGCGCGCCACATCGCCGGTTTCGGCAAAGAGATAGACCTCATCGCCGGCAAAAAGCTGGTCGCCGGCCTCGGGGACGAACAGCTTGCCGCCCCGCCTGACCCCCACCACCAGCGCCCGCAGGGTGGAAAACAGGTCGGTCAACTGTCGCAACGGCGTGTCCAGCACCGGGCAATCCTCGCCCAGGGTGATGCCCAGAAGCTGCGCGTGCCCGTCCAGGAAGCTCTCGGTATCAAAGGCCGAGGGGGCGGCCAGCCGGCTCAGCGCCGCCTCGGCCACTTCGCGCTCGGGGCTGATCACCACGTCGATCGGCAGGTGGTCGCGGCGGTAAAGATCGCTGTAGATCGCGTCCAGATAGGATTGCGCCCGCAGCCGGGCGATCTTGCGCGGCACGTCGAAGATCGAATGCGCCACCTGGCAGGTGACCATGTTGACCTCGTCCGAATGGGTGGCGGCGATGATCATGTCGGCATCGCGCGCGCCGGCGGCCTCGAGCACGTCCGGGTAGGAGGCAAAGCCGGCAATGCCCTGCACGTCCAGCGTCTCGGTGGCGCGGTGCACCAGGGCGGCGTTGTTGTCCACCACGGTGACATCGTTCTTTTCCCCCGACAGGTGGCGGGCGATTTGCCAGCCGACCTGCCCCGCACCGCAGATGATAACCTTCATGCCCGGCCCCCTGGCTGCTCCAACGCGCCGATTGCGCGCGGCGTCTGCATGCCAGAGAAGCCCGGCCGCGTCAAATTCTCACCCCTTGTCGGCCTCTTTCCCTTCGACCACATAGGCGACCCGCGTCCCCGCCTTGTGCGAGGTGACAATGCCCAGGCTCTTGAGCTTGCGATGCAGGGCCGAGCGCTCCATGCCGACGAATTGCGCGGTTTTCGAGATATTGCCGGCAAAGCGGTTGATCTGGGTCAGCAGATATTCGCGCTCGAACGCCTCGCGGGCTTCGCGCAGGGGCAGCATCGCCAGGCTGCCGGTCACGATTCCCGCCTCGCCCGCGGCCGGATCCTGCCCTTGCTGCGTGCTGTCGGGGATCTCGTCGCCGGTGATCGGCCCGTCGCTTTCGCCCAGGATCAGCACCCGCTCGATCATGTTTTTCAACTGCCGCACATTGCCGGGCCAGGGCATGGTCTGCAGCAGGGCAACGGCCTCGTCGGTAAGCTCGCGCAGGGGCAGGCCCTGGGTGCGGTTGAGCTCATGGATAAAGTGCCGGGCCAGGGCCGGGATATCCTCGAGCCGGTCGGTCAGCGGCGGCACCCGGATCGGCACCACGCTGAGCCGGTGGAACAGCTCCTGGCGGAAATTGCCCGCCGCCACCTCGGCCTCAAGATCGCGGGTGGTCGAGGAAATCACCCGGATATCCACGTCGATCGGGTCGCTGCCACCGACCCGGCTGAACCGCTGATCGACCAGCACCCGCAGGATTTTCGACTGTGTTCCCAAGGGCATATCGGCGATTTCGTCGAAATAGAGGATGCCGCCATTGGCCTGTTCCAGCAGGCCCGGCTCGACCCCGCGCTCGGCACTTTCGCGCCCGAACAGCACCTCCTCCATGCGCTCGGGCGACACCGATGCCGACGACACCGACACGAACGGCGCCTCGGCGCGGGGCGAATTCATGTGAATGTAGCGGGCCGCAATCTCCTTGCCGGCGCCGGCCGGGCCGCTCAGCATCACCCGGCTGTTCGAGCGCGTCACCTTGTCAAGCTGCGCCTTCATGGCGCGAAAGCTCGACCCGGCCCCGATCAGCTCGGCCGGGCTGGCCTCGCGGCGCCTGAGCTGGCTGTTCTCACGCCTGAGCCGCGCCGTCTCCATCGCCCGCCCGATCACCACCAGCAACTGGTCGATATTGAACGGCTTTTCGATGAAATCATAGGCCCCCTGCTTGATCGCCGCCACCGCGATCTCGATATTGCCATGGCCCGAGATGATCACCACCGGCACGTCCGGGTATTCGGTGCGCGCCAGCTTGAGAATGTCGATCCCGTCCATGTCGCTGTCTTTCAGCCAGATATCCAGGATCATCAGCGCGGGCTCTTCGCTTTTCAGCTGGGCAAGACATTCGTCCGAGCTGCCCGCCAGCCGGGTCGAAAAGCCCTCATCCACCAATATCTCGGAAATCAGTTCACGAATGTCGCGTTCGTCATCAACAATCAGAATATCGCTCATGCTCACTTACCTTTTCGATTGCCGTGCTGCCGCCGCTCCAGCGGCAGGGTAATGATGGCCATGGCGCCGCGATGCGCCCCCGGCGCAAAGGCCGGCGCATCTTCCAGCACCATGGTGCCGCCATGTTCCTCGATGATTTTCCTGACGATCGGCAGGCCCAGCCCGGTGCCGGCGCTGCGCGTGGTCACATAGGGTTCGAACAGCCGGGCGCGGTCGGCGGGCAGGCCGATGCCGTTATCGGCAATGGTGATCCGGGCGCTGTCGTCGTCGCGGCTCAGGCGGACCCGGATCCGGGGCACATAATCGGCATCCTCCGGGTGTTTTTCCCGATATGTTTCAGTGGCTTCGCCGGCGTTCTTGATCAGGTTGGTCAGGGCCTGGCCGATCATGGTCGCGTCCACGTTGAGCTCCACCGGCGCCTCGGGCAGATCGGCGCTGATCTGCACATCCCCCTGCCCGCTTTGCTGCAACAACACCGCATCCGCCACCAGCTTTTTCAGGTCGGTGGGCCGGCGCTCGGGCTCGGGCATGCGGGCAAAGCGGGAAAATTCGTCCACGATGCGGCGCAGATCGCCGGTCTGGCGGATGATCACGTCGGTGAGCGCGGCAACGCCGCTTTCCTCGTCCTCGCCGGCGCGGGCGAACTTGCGTCGGATCCGCTCGGCCGAAAGCTGGATCGGGGTCAGCGGGTTCTTGATCTCGTGGGCGATG
>CAZPDV010000133.1:0-5845 GCA_964585355.1 uncultured Aliiroseovarius sp. | reverse complement strand
GCCCGGCGCGCTGGCTCACCTTCGGCACAAACCCCAACCTGTGAGGCTTGCCATGACACTTCCTGACACCACCCGCGCCCTGATTGCCCGTCAGACCGAAGGCCGCAAATATGCGGTTGCGTTCGAGGATATTCCCCTGGCCGACCTGCCCGAGGGCGACGTTCTGGTGCGTGTGAGCCATTCGGCGCTCAATTACAAGGATGCGCTGGCGCTCACCGCCAAGGCGCCGATCATCCGGTCGTTTCCGATGGTTCTGGGCATTGACCTGGCTGGCGAGGTGCTGGAGAGCAGCGATGCCGGATTTGAGCCGGGCGACAAGGTCCTGGTCAACGGTTTTGGCCTGTCCGAGACGCTGTGGGGCGGCTATTCCGAGCTGCAGCGCCTGCCTGCGCGGGTGGTGCAGAAGCTGCCGGCGGGCTTTACCGCCGAACAGGCCATGCAGATCGGCACGGCGGGCTATACCGCGATGCTGTGCGTGATGGCGTTGACCGATCACGGGCTTGAGCCGGGCAAGGATGCGGTGCTGGTTACCGGCGCCACGGGCGGGGTCGGCTCGGTCGCCGTGTCGCTTCTGGCGCAGGCGGGGTATATGGTGACCGCCGTCACCGGCCGGCCCGAGCAGGAGAGTTTTCTCAAGGCTCTTGGCGCCAGCGAGGTGATCTCGCGCGAGGATGTGGATGCCGGCGGCCGCCCCTTGGCGCGCGAGCGTTGGGCCGGCGTGGTCGATGTCGCCGGGGGCAAGCTGCTGGCGGATGTGATTGCCCAGACCAGCTATGACGGCATCGTTGCCGCCTGTGGCATGGCCGGCGGCGGGGATCTTCCGGCCAGCGTCTATCCCTTCATCCTGCGCGGCGTGACCCTGCGCGGGATCGACAGCGTCATGGTGCCGATGGTGCGCCGGGTGCGGGCCTGGGAGCGGCTGGAGGCCGAGCTTGACCGCGAGCTGCTGGCCGAGCTTTCGGAAACGCGCGCCTTTGACGACCTGCCGCAACTGGGCACCGACCTGCTGGAGGGGCGCCTGCACGGCCGCATTGCCATCGCGCTGCCATAGGCAGGGTCAGCGGATGCGCTTGCCGTCCTTGTCGAACAGGAACACGGCATCTGGCGCAAACGAGAGCCGGACCTCGCTTCCCACCGCCAGATCCACCTGGCCGAAGGCGCGCACGGTCACCAGCTTGTCGCCCACATGCACATAGATGTTGGTGTCGGCGCCCAGATGCTCAAGGTGGCTGACGACGCCGGCAATCTGGCCCTCGTCACCCAGGGTGATGGCCTCGGGGCGCAGGCCGATGGTCGCCGCCTCGGCCGGGGCGTCGATCAGGCCGGCATCGAGGAAGTTCATGGCGGGGCTGCCGATGAAGCCGGCAACGAACATGTTGTCGGGGTCGTTGTAAAGCTCCATGGGGGCGCCGACCTGCTCCACATAGCCATCCTGCAGCACCACGATCCGGTCGGCAAGCGTCATGGCCTCGACCTGGTCATGGGTCACGTAAATGATGGTGGTGCCCAGGCGCCGGTGCAGATCGGCAATCTCGATCCGGGTATTGACCCGCAGCGCTGCGTCCAGGTTTGACAGCGGCTCGTCGAACAGGAACAGCTCCGGCTCGCGCACCACGGCGCGGCCAATGGCGACGCGCTGGCGCTGCCCGCCGGAAAGCTCGGCCGGGCGGCGGTCGAGATAGGGGACAAGCTCAAGCATCTCGGCGGCTTTCTGCACCCGCTGGTCGATCACCGCCTGCTTTTCCCCCGCCTGTTTCAGGCCGAGGCTCATGTTCTTTTTCACCGTCAGATGCGGATAGAGCGCGTAGGTCTGGAACACCATGGCGATGCCGCGCTTGGAGGGAGGCAGGGCGTTCACCCGCCGATCCGCGATGATGACGTCGCCGGAAGTGGCATCCTCGAGCCCGGCAATGATCCGCAGCAAGGTGGACTTGCCGCAGCCGGAGGGGCCTACGAAAATGATGAACTCGCCATCGTTAACCTCAAGGTTGATATCGTGCAGAACTTCGACGGCGCCGAAACTCTTGCAGACATTGTTGAGCGTCAGGCTTCCCATGGAGACCTCCTAAAGTGTGACGGGTTGGCCGGTGCGCACGCTGGTATCGGCGGCAAGGCAGATGGAAAGGGAGGCAAGCGCATCCCGGTTATGGCGGGTCAGGTCGCGGTCGTTGAGGATGGCGTCGGCGACCAGGGCGGCCTCGGCGTCGCAAAGCGCCTGGTGGCCGGGTTCGTCCGGCAGGTCGATCAGCCGGTCGCCGCCCTCGCGATGCACGCGCAGGGTGCCGACGCGGGTGTGGCTGTCGATGTTGGAGGAGCCGCCCTGCTCGGCCGCGACGATCGAGACAGCCCCGGCCGGCGCGATCACGTCTTTCACGAAATAGGCGGTTTCCGAGATCATCGGACCCCAGCCGGCCTCGTACCAGCCGACCGATCCATCCTCGAACAGCACCTGAAAATGCCCGTAATTGTACATGTCCGGGGCGATCTCGTCAGTCAGGCGCAGGCCCATGCCGCGCACCTGTATCGGCCGGGCATCGGTGATCTGGCACATGACATCCACGTAATGCACGCCGCAATCGACAATCGGCGAGGTGCTTTGCATCAGCGCCTTGTGCACCTCCCATTCTGCCCCGGTGCTCTGCTGATTGAGGTTCAGGCGAAACACATAGGGGCCGCCCAGGTCGCGCGCCTCGTCGATGAAGCGGATCCAGCTGGGATGCACCCGCAGGATATAGCCGACGATGAGCTTGCGCCCGGTGCGCCGGGCGGTTTCAACCACGCGGGTGGCATCGGCCATGTTGTCCGCCAGCGGCTTTTCCACAAAGACATGCGCGCCGGCCTCCATGGCGGTGATCGCCAGGTCGGCATGGCTGTCGGTATAGGTGGCGATCGACACCAGATCAGGCTCTGTTTCAGCCAGACTTGCGGAAAAATCGGTGCTGAAGGGATAGGCCTCAAGCGCCTCGGGCAGGTCCGGGCGCGAGCGGTTGACCAGGCCGACAATCTCGAAATCGGGGTTGGTGTCATAGGCCTGGGCGTGGCTCAGCCCCATATTGCCCAGACCCACCACCAGGACGCGGATGGTCATTTCACCGCCCCCGAAGTGATGCCGCGGATCAGTTGCTTCGAGAAGATGATATAGAGGATCATCACCGGCAGGATCGCCAGCGAAAGCCCGGCCAGCACCGCGTTCCAGTTGGTGACATACTGGCCGATAAAGACCTGGCTGCCCAGGGTCAGGGTCTTGGTCCGTTCGCCCGAGGCCAGGATCAGCGGGAACCACAGGTCGTTCCAGATCGGGATCATGTTGAACACCGCCACCGTCGCCATGGCCGGGCGCACCAGCGGCACCACCAGCCGCAGGAAAATGCGATATTCGCTGAGCCCGTCGATGCGGCCGGCATCCTTGAGATCGGCCGAGACCTGGCGCATGAATTCCGACAGGATGAAAATGGCCAGCGGCAGGCCCGAGGCGGTATAGACCAGGATCAGCGAGGTCAGCGTGTTTACCAGATGCGCCGCCACCATGTATTGCAGGATCGCCACCGTGCCCAGCCGGATCGGGATCATGATGCCGATGGCCAGGTAAAGCCCCATCAGCGTGTTGCCCTTGAAGCGGTATTCCGACAGGGCAAAGGCGGCCATGGCGCCGAACAGCAGGATGAAGAACAGGCTGCCGACGGTCACGATCAGCGAGTTCTGGAAATAGAGAAAATAGTCGCCCTGCTTGAGCACCGTCTGATAGCCGATCAGGCTGAACGTGTCGGGGGTTGGCAGGGCCAGGGGTTCGCGAAAGATCGCCTTGCGGGTCTTGAAGCTGTTGATCAGGATCACCACCAGCGGAAACAGCGCGATGATCGTGTAGGTAATCAGCGCCAGATGCGCCAGTGCCATGTTCAGGCGATTGTGCTTGATCCGTTGCATGACGGCCCCTCAGAACTCATAGCGCCGCATGCGCTTCTGGATAAAGAAAAGATACACGGTGACGCCGGCCAGGATGATGAAGAACATCATCATCGCGATGGTCGCGCCCATGTTCGGATCACCCGGCTGGGTCTGGTGGCCAAAGAAGGTGCGAAACAGGAACGTGCCCATCACCTCGGTCGAGAAATTCGGTGCCGCCATCGCGCCTTCCATCGTGTAAACCAGGTCAAAGGCGTTGAAATTGCCTACAAAAGTCAGGATGGAGATGATCCCGATCGACGGCAGGATCAGCGGCAGCTTGATCTTCCAGAAGGCGGCCATGCCGGTAATGCCGTCCATCTCGCCGGCCTCCAGTATTTCATCCGGGATCGACAGCATCGCCGCATAGATCAGCATCATCGGGATGCCGATGAACTGCCAGACCGAAATCAGCGCGATGGTGGTGAGCGCGTATTCCTCCTTGCCCAGCCACGGGTGGAACAGGTGTTTGAGCCCGATCATGTCCAGAAGGCCCGGCGCGATGCCCCAGAGCGGCGACAGGATCAGCTTCCAGGCAAAGCCGACGATGACAAAGCTCATGATCGTCGGCATGAAAATCGCGGTGCGGTAGAAGCTCTTGAACCTGAGCGCCGGCACCGACAGCATCGCGGCTATGGCGATGCCGATCGGGTTTTGCACCAGCATGTGGATGATGAAAAACCAGGTGTTGTTTTTGAGCGCCCGCCAGAAACTTTCAGACCAGTTGGGGTCGCCGAACAGGGTGCGGAAATTGTCAAGGCCAACAAAAACCTGCTTCTGGTCCACCTGCTGAAAAAGCGACAGCTTGAGCGTTCCGACCAGCGGCAGGATCATCAGCGCGGTATAGACCAGCACCGCCGGCGCCAGAAAAACCAGTATGTGCCAGCGGCGTTTTCTGTTCACTGCGTCACGCATCCGCTTCCCCCCTGTCAGGTGGCCGGGGCGATCTGCGCCGCCCCGGCCTTTCGCGTCATGTGGCGGTTACTGCGCCGGCGGCGTGTACCAGCTGTCCAGCGCGTCCTGCATGTGCTGGCTGGCCTCCATCGGCGTCATGGTGCCGCGGATCACATTGGCCGACGTCACCCAGTATTCGGTGTTCAGGTTCGGCGTGCCGCGGCTGAGGATCTGGCTGAAGGGCCGGATCGACGAGTTGCAGGTCTTGCGCCAGTCGACCATTTCCTGGGCCAGCGGATCTTCCAGCGTGATCTCGGCATTCGAGAGCGAGAAGAAGCCCGGCAGCGCGTTCGAATAGAGCGAAGCGAATTCGGGCGAGCCGACCCATTCAAGGAAGGTCCTGGCGGCCTCGGTGTTGGGGCTGTCCGGGTTCATGCCCATGGCGATGTCCACATGGTCCGAGATATAGCAGTCGCCACCAGGCACCACCGGCGGCGCAAAGGCGCCCATCTTGAAGTCAGCCTGGGCGTTGAAGCCCGAAATTTCCCACGACCCCGCCGGATAGATCGCGGCGCGCCCCAGGGTGAACAGGTTCTGGCTGTCCGGATAGGACTGGGCCTCGAAACCGTCGCCCAGATATGGCCCCCACTTGGCAAGCTCCTCATAGGCGGTGACCCAGCCATCTTCGGTCAGCTTCATCTTGCCGGCGATCACCGCCTTGCGGCCCTCTTCGCCCTTCCAGTGCTTGGAGCCGATGTTGGCATAGCCCATGGTGGCGGCTTCCCATTCGTCGGCCGTGCCCATGGCCATCGGGATATAGCTGCCGTCTTCCTTGATCTTGTCGAGCATGGCGTAGAATTCATCGGTGGTCTTGGGCTCACTCAGGCCCATCTCATCGAAGGCGTCCTTGTTGTAGATGAAACCGTGAATCACCGAGGCCATCGGGATGCAGTAGGTGGCCGAACCGTCATCGGTGCTCCAGCCCGACTTGGCCACGTCGCCGAAGTTG
>CAZPDV010000132.1:4088-5871 GCA_964585355.1 uncultured Aliiroseovarius sp. | reverse complement strand
GGGAATGGCTGCGGCCGGGCGTCACGCCGCCATGGCGTTCATCCGCGCCCGCTCCGGCCCCGAGGGACGGCTGGCGCATGTCTGGCCCACCGGCTCGATGGTGGAATGGCTGGCGATCATCCTGGGGGTGATGCTGCTGATCGTCTATTTCGTCTAGGCCGGTGGACCCGCGCCCTGAGATCACCGCCTGCCGCCACTGCGCCGCGCGTTTTGCCGCCAGCCGCACCGCGCATGCGCCGCGCCCGGTGGTCTGGTTCGAGCGTGGCGCGCCGATCCGGGTGGTGGGGCAGGCGCCGGGGGCGCGGGTGCATGCCTCGGGCCTGCCATTCGACGACCCGTCCCGCGACCGGCTGCGCGACTGGATGGGGATTGACCGCGCCACCTTCTATGACCGCAGGCGGCTGGCGATCACGCCGATGGCGTTCTGCTTTCCCGGCTATGACGCCCGCGGCGCCGACCTGCCGCCGCCCCCCGATTGCGCCCGGTTGTGGGCAGCCAGGGTGGATGAATTTCTCGGGCCGGTGCCGCTGACCCTGCTGGTGGGAGGGCATGCGCAGAAGTGGCACCTGCACCACCGCCGCAGCGTCACCGAAACCGTGGCCGGCTGGCGCGCCCATGCGCCGGCGATCTTTCCCTTGCCACATCCGTCCTGGCGCAATACGGCATGGCTGAAGAAAAACCCGTGGTTCGCGGCCGAACTGCTGCCGGCCCTGCGCGCGCGGGTAAGAGAGGTGCTCGCATGACCGACCAGACCATCCTTGACCGGCGCCATGCCGCGATGCAGGCCAGCCCCGAGGACGACGCCGCGCGCCTGGCCTTTTATGGTGCGCTGGCCGATGCGGAACTGTTCCTGCTGCTGGAGCATGAGCCCGAGGGCCGCCGCGCGCTCAGCCCCGAAATCCTTGACCTGGAAGGTACGCGCTTCGTGCTGGCCTTCGACCGCGAGGAGCGCCTGACCGATTTTTCCAGCCCCCCCGGCGAGACGGCGACGCCCGCCCCCTATGCCGCCCTGCCCGGAAGGGTCATTGCCGGGATGCTGGCGGGGCAAGGCATCGGCATGGGGCTCAATCTGGGGGTGGCGCCCAGCTCGATCCTGATCCCGGCCGAGGCGATGGACTGGCTGCAAGCCACCCTGAGCCAACCGCCGCAAACGGCGCAGGCGGCGATCGAGGCATTCGCGCCGCCTGGCGATGCCGCCGGGGCCGGGCTGATTGCGGCGCTGACCGGCAAGCTGGCCACCGCAGGGGCCATGCCCGGCGCCCAGGCCTGGCTTGCCCGCGCGCGCTTTGCCGCGCCGGAGGCGGAGGCCACGACCGGGCTGGTGCTGGCGCTGATCGGGATCCCGGGCGCGGCCCATGACAAGCTCGCCCGCGCGGCCCAGGAGGCGCTGGTCTTCTCGGGGCAGGAAGTGGGCGGGTTCGACACCCTGTTTCTGGAGGCCGACAGCCCCGCCGCCCGCCAGATCGCCGCGACCGGGCTGGCCATCCCCCTGCCCCGCCCGAGCCCCGGCAGCACGTCCCGGCCGGCGCCGGGTTCGGACCCGAACAAGCCGCCAAATCTCAGGTAAAGCGGTGCCGAAACCTGCAATCAGCACGCGGAAAACTTGCACTTTTCAGGCTTTTTTCAAGAAATCCCCGGTCACTGGTGAACGATTTTAGCACTTTCCCGACATTTTCCCGGCTCAACACCCCTTGGCCAGCACCAGTATCCACACCGGCTTGCGCCCCACCAGGGCCAGGCCAAGACCATAGTCGCGCACCGCCGGCAAGGCCATGTTGGAACG
>CAZPDV010000132.1:0-3988 GCA_964585355.1 uncultured Aliiroseovarius sp. | reverse complement strand
CCAGGGCCAGGCCAAGACCATAGTCGCGCACCGCCGGCAAGGCCATGTTGGAACGATGCCCCGGAGAGGTCATCCAGACCTGAAAAACCGCCTCGGCCGTAAAGAAATTCATCGCCAGGTTCTCTGCCGTCAGGCAGGCGCGATAACCGGTGCGCTTGACCCGCGTCATCGGGGTCGAGCCGCCGCTGCCGGCATGGGCATGTTTCGGATCATACCCCCCTCGGCGGGCAATGAAGCACGCCTGCTGCTGCGCGGCCTTGTCCAGGCGGGCATTGCGCCGGACCGGACGCACGCCAAGGTCGCGGCGGACCTCGGCCATCTGCGCCTCGGCCGCGGCCAGAAGGTCTTTTGCATTGGCCGGCACCGGGCAGGAGCCCGCCACCGCAGCTTGCCCGGCCATCGCCGCCAGGACAAGCGCAATGCCAGGCAGAATTTTCCGCAAAGCCGGTATGTTGATTGATTTGAACATGCTGCCTCCTCTTGCCGCCCATCAGCCATGGGTGGCCGAAGGCTATCCCCGCTTTATTGACGCCTGCTTGATGCAGGTCGGATTTGCGAGGTTAGTTACCGCTCTTTTGAATCATTTTCTCCAGTTCGTCCAGCCGGGCGCGCAGGCTTTCGTTTTCCTCGCGTGCCTTTTGCGCCATGACGCGCACCGCATCGAACTCCTCTCGGGTCACAAGATCGCGATCGGCCAGCCAGCGGTCCATCCAGCTTTTCATCGCCGTCTCGGCCTCGACCTTGGCGCCCTGGGCCACGCCCATGGCATTTGTCATGATTTGCGCAAGATCTTCGAACATCTTGTTGGGGGCGGGCATGGGAACTCTCCTGTAACTGGCTGGTCCGAGGGCCTATATGGGCGCATGGCGGGGAAATCACAAGGTTGACTTCGCCCCCTGCACGCGGTGGAAAGGGGCATGAGTTCAGGCATCCCCTTCCCCGATATCGGCCGCGAGATTTTCGCGATAGACGTGTTCGGCATGCATCTTGCCCTGCGCTGGTACGCCATGGGCTATATCGTCGGCATCCTGATCGGCTGGTGGATCATCCGCCGCGCCATTTCCACGGCACGGCTGTGGCGGGAGCAAACCCCGCCCATGACCCGCGCCCAGCTCGAAGACCTGGTGACCTGGATCGTGCTTGGCATCATCCTGGGCGGGCGGCTGGGCTTCGTCCTGTTCTATCAGCCGGGCTATTACCTGGCCAATCCGGGCGAGATCCTCAAGATCTGGACCGGCGGCATGTCGTTTCATGGCGGGTTTCTGGGGGTGGTGGTCGCGGTCTGGCTGTTTTCGCGCCGCCACGGGTTGCCCACGGCCAGCATCGCCGACCTTCTGGCCATGGCGGCGCCGCCGGGGATCTTTCTGGTGCGGCTGGCCAATTTCATCAATAACGAGCTCTGGGGCCGGCCCACCACCATGCCCTGGGGGGTGATCTTTCCCGGCGAGGCGGCCCAGACCTGCCCCGGTTTCGCCCTGCCCTGCGCCCGGCATCCCTCGCAGATCTACGAGGCGCTGCTGGAAGGGGCGCTGCTTGGCACGCTGCTGCTGGTGCTGGCCTGGCGGCGCGGCTGGCTCAGGCGGCCGGGGATGCTGACCGGGCTGTTTCTTGCCGGCTATGGCCTGGCCCGGTTCACGGTCGAGTTCTTCCGCCAGGCGGATGCGCAGTTCATCACCCCCGACAATCCGTGGGGCCATACCCTGCGCCTTGGCGCCTATGGCGTGACCCAGGGGCAGCTTCTGTCGCCGCGGATGATCGCGGTCGGGATTGCGGTTCTGCTTTGGGCGCGGGCGCGACATGACCCCGCTTGAGGCGCTGCTGATCCGGCGGATCGAACAGGCCGGGCCGATGCGGGTGGATGAATACATGGCCGAGTGCCTGCTGCACCCCGAGCATGGCTATTATACCGGGCGCGACCCGCTGGGTGCGGCGGGCGATTTCACCACCGCCCCCGAGATCAGCCAGATGTTCGGCGAACTGGTGGGGCTGGCGCTGGCGCAGGCGTGGCTGGATCAGGGCGCGCCCACGCCCTTCACCCTGGCCGAGCTGGGGCCGGGGCGCGGCACGCTGATGGCTGATGCGTTGCGGGCCACGCGCCGGGTGCCGGGGTTTCACGCCGGGCTCAGGCTGATGCTGGTCGAGGCCTCGCCGGTTCTGCGCGCGCGTCAGCAGGCGGCGCTGGAAGGCTTTGCCCCGCGCTGGGTCGAACGGGTTCAGGACCTGCCCGCCCAGCCGCTTTTCCTGATCGCCAACGAATTTTTCGACGCCCTGCCGGTGCGGCAATTCCTGCGCGCCGGGGCGGGCTGGCGCGAGCGGCTGGTGGGGCTTGCCGACGGGCGGCTGGCCTTCGGGCTGGGCGCGCCGGTGCAGGTGGCGGCGCTGGCGGGCCGGCTTGCCGACACGGAAGAAGGCGATATGGTCGAGACCTGCGGCGCGGGCGGGGCGATCGTCGCGGAAATCGCCGCCCGGATTGGGCGCCATGGCGGCGCCGCGCTGATCATCGACTATGGCGATGCGCCCAGCCTTGGCGACAGCCTGCAGGCGGTGCGGGCGCATCAAAAGGTGCCGCCGCTTGCCGCGCCGGGCCAGGTGGACCTGACCGCGCATGTGGATTTCGCGGCCCTTGCCGCCGCCGCCGAGGGCACAAGCACCGCGCTGACCAGCCAGGGCGCGTTTCTTGAGCGTCTGGGTATCGCCGCCCGCGCCCAGGCGCTGGCCCGGAACCTGCGGCCGGGCGCCGCCCGCGACAACCACCTTGCCGCCCATGAACGCCTGGTGGCGCCGGACCAGATGGGCAGGCTTTTCAAGGTGCTGGGGCTGACCCCCCCCGGCGCGCCCTTCATTGCGGGAACCCGTGACCATGACGCTTGAAATCATCACCTCCGAGGCGCTGGCGCCGCTCTCCCACGGTTTTTTCACCCGCAAGGGCGGGGTTTCCGAGGGGGTCTATGCCGGGCTGAACTGCGGGCCGGGTTCGGCCGACCGGCCCGAGGCAGTGGCCACCAACCGCAAGCTGGTGGCCGGCGAAATGGGGGTGGCGCCCGAGGCGCTTCTGACCCTCAACCAGGTGCATTCCGCCAATGTGGTCCATGCCGACGGGGGCCAGCCCGAGCGGCCCACCGCCGATGCCTGGGTGACGGCGACGCCGGGGCTGGCAATCTCGGTGCTGACGGCCGACTGCCAGCCGGTGCTGTTTGCCGATGCCCGCGCCGGCGTGATCGGGGCGGCGCATGCGGGCTGGAAGGGCGCGCTGGGCGGGGTGTTGCAGGCGACGGTGGCGGCGATGGAAATCCTTGGTGCCCGGCGCAAAGACATCGCCGCGGTGATCGGCCCCTCGATCAGCCAGGCGGCCTATGAGGTTGGCCCGGAATTTCGCGCAACCTTCCTGGAGGCGGACCCGGACAATGCCGCCTTCTTTGCCGCCGGCACCGGCGACCGCTGGCATTTCGACCTGCCCGGCTATTCGCAAGCGGCGCTCGCGCGCATGGGGCTGGGGCGGGTGGAGCGGACCGGGCATTGCACCTATGGCGACCCGGAGCGGTTCTTTTCCTGGCGCCGGGCGGTGCATGAAGGGCAGCGCGAATATGGCCGCCTGATCGCGGCGATCCGGCTGTAAACCCGGCCCGCCCCGGCAAATGCGGCAGCTTGCGGGCAGGACGCGCCCGGTTTTCGTCAAATTGTAGCGAAACAATCCGGCCAAACCGACCGGACTGGCGCCAGAACCCTTGCTTTCAACGGCATTTTCCGGCCCGGCCCGCTGCCATATTCTGGCGCGCCGGCCCCGCGATTTTTTCGGAAAAAGCTGTGCTTGGCCAAATCCATGCCCAAATCATCGGCCAGTTTATCCTGGCAGACACAAAGCAACGAGGCATGACATGAAACGCAAGAGCCGCTGGATGAAATCGGTCATCGCAGAGAGCAAGAAAGACGTGCGCCTGCCCTGGGAGCGCAAGGCGCGCCACGCCAAAGCCGCCAAGCCGCGGGCGCG
>CAZPDV010000131.1:0-5899 GCA_964585355.1 uncultured Aliiroseovarius sp. | reverse complement strand
AGCCGGTCATACCCTTCGGCGGCATGGCCGGCTGGGCGTTTTTGCAGCGCACCCGCGCCAGCCAGCAATCGGCGTTCGAGAAGTCCCCGGAAATTGCGCGGGACACCGATTATTTTGCCAAAAACATAGGCAAGATCACCACCGCCGAAGAGCTTGTGAACGATTATCGCCTGCTGAAAGTTGCCCTGGGGGCTTTTGGCCTGGATGATGACATAAGCAACAAGTTCTTTATCCGAAAGGTGCTGGAAGACGGGACATTGAGCCCCGATGCGCTTGCCAACAAGTTGTCCGACAAGCGCTATCTGGAGATGGCCAAGACGTTCGGTTTCGGCGATTTTGCGACACCGAACACCCAACTCAGCGATTTTGCCGACAAGATATTGTCCGCCTACAAGACCCGGCAATTCGAGATTTCCGTCGGGGAGCAGAACAGCGATCTCCGGCTTTCGCTCAGCCTGGAGCGCGACCTAGGTGCGATACTGGAAAAAACCAACACCCCGGACGGCAAATGGTATTCGGTGATGGGAAACCCGCCGCTTCGCAAGGTTTTCGAAACCGCCCTGGGCCTGCCGCCCTCCTTCGGCACGCTTGATCTCGACCTGCAATTGTCCGGGTTTCGTGAACGCGCCCAGGCGGTATTCGGCGACAGTGAAGTTGACCAGTTTTCAGCCCCGGACAAGATGGAAGAGCTCAACCGGCTGTTCCTGGTGCGCTCTCAAATCAACGCCGGCAGCGCTTTTCTCTCCAGCGGCTCCATCGCCCTTACCCTGTTGCAGAACGGTCAGGCATAACCTCGCCGCGCCGGCAACAGGCGGACACCTCAGCCTTCTTCCTGCGGCTGCTCGGGGACCATGCAGGCGCCAAGGTCGCGAAAACTGGCCTGGGTATTTTCCCATTCATCCTGGGCAAGAAACGCATCCAGCTTGGGCCATGCCTCGATCGCCGCATCAAGCACCGGATCGGTACCGGGCGTATAAAGCCCGGCCTGGATCATCATCTCTGACCGATCATAGGCTCCAAGCCTTTGACGCGCCAACGAGATCAGGGTGTTTTCCGCATCGCTCGCCGCATCCGGCAGCGCCCGCGACACCGAACGCAACAGGTCGATCGCCGGAAAGCGCCCGCGTTCGGCAATCTTGCGGTCCAGCACCACATGCCCATCCAGCACCCCGCGCAAAATGTCCGCCACCGGCTCTTCCATGTCCGACCCGGCCACCAGCACGCTGAACACTGCGGTGATGTCGCCCTGATTTTCCGCCCCCGGCCCGGCCCGCTCGCATAACGAGGTGATCTGGTGCGCGGTTGACGGGGGAAAGCCCCGCAAGCTGCTTTCTTCGCCCGATGCCAGCGCGATCTCGCGATGCGCTTCGGCAAAACGGGTCACCGAATCGGCCAGCAGCAGCACATGTTTGCCCTGGTCGCGAAAATGCTCGGCCACCGCCATCATCGTCCAGGCAGAGCGCCGGCGCACCAGCGGCGACTGGTCCGACGTCGCCGCCACCACCACCGCCCGCTTCATGCCCTCCGGCCCCAGCACACGCTCGACAAACTCGCGCACTTCGCGGCCACGTTCCCCGATCAGGCCAATCACCACCACATCGGCATGCACGCCGCGCGCCAGCTTGGCCAGCAGTGTCGATTTGCCGACCCCGGAGCCGGCGAACAGCCCGATCCTCTGGCCGCGCACGATCGGCAGCAGGGTGTTGAACACCTTCATCCCGGTTTCAAGCCGGGCACCCAGCACCCGCCGCTCTGTCGGATTGATCGGCACCCCTCGCAGCGGTCGCGCCTGCACGCCCCGCAAGATCGGCCGCCCGTCAAGCGCCTTGCCGAACGGGTCGATCACCCGCCCGATCCAGCTGTCATCCGGGGCAATCTCGCCCGACCCCATGAGCGTCACCGCCTCGCCAATCGCCAGCCCTTCCACATCTCCGTCCGGCAGCACCGTGACCAGATCCGGCGTCAGGCCGATCACCTCGCCCAGGCGGCCAGCCTGACCCGGCGGCCCGATTTCCACCAGGTCCGCCTGCCCGGCGACCCCCGACAGGCCGGTCACTTCTATGACCCCCCCATATATACGGTGCACGCGCCCGATGTTTCGAACCGGCCGCACCGCCTGCACTTCTGCGCTCAATTGTTCGAACCCGATCATGATTTTTGATTCTCCATGGCTATCGAAACTGTTTTTAAACGAATCAGGGTTAAGCCTTGATTGAAGTAATCGAGGGAGAAGCCCCGATGTTTGAAAAAATGGAAATCTTTCGCATGGCGCAAGGCCTGGCAACCCATGCCGCCGCGCGTCAGTCCGCGATCGCACAGAACGTGGCCAACGCCGACACGCCCGGATATCGGGCCCGCGATATTGCCCCATTTTCCGAGGCTTTTGCCAGTGGCATGCAGGATAGCATTCCTCTGCGCATGACCCGCCCCGGCCATGTTTTCCCCGGTGAAACGACGCGCGCAACCTGGCAGGCGGTTGAGGTGGACCGCCCCGGCGCCGAATCGCCCAATGGCAACAATGTCACGCTTGAAACCGAAATGATGATGGCTGCCGAGGTGCAGCAGGAACACGAGCTGGCACTGACGGTTTACCGCTCGGCCCTCAGCATCCTGCGCACGTCGCTTGGCAACTGACGGGAGGGACCGATGAACGATTTCCGCTCTGCCATCGCCGCCGCCGCATCCGGCATGCAAAGCCAGGCCAGCCGCCTGCGCTTTGTCTCCGAAAACATCGCCAATGCAGATACGCCCGGATACCGGCGCAAGCTCGTACCGTTCGAGGCACTTGTGAAAGACGGCCGCGAAACCGGGCAGGTCACCACCGGGCCGGTAACGCTCGACCAAAGCAAACTGCCCCAGATCTACGATCCATCGCACCCGATGGCCAATGAATCCGGCTACTATGACGGCTCGAATGTCGATCTGGTGGTCGAGATCGCTGACGCGCGCGAAGCGCAGCGCAGCTATGAGGCGAACCTCAAGATGTTCGATCAGACGCGGCAAATGTCGCGGGCGCTGCTCGAACTCCTCCGCAGATAGGAGCATTCAGAATGGATATCAGGTCCTCTCTCGCAGCCCAGCAATATGCAGCTACCCGTCCGGCCACGGCGCCAAAGGCCCAGCCGGACGGACCAGGCGGCAGCTTTGCCAACCTGGCCGGCGACTTTGCCGATACGCTCAAACAGGGCGAACAGACCGCAATGGCGGCAATGACCGGCGACGCCGACCCCCATGCCCTGGTCCAGGCCCTGGCCGAGACCCAGCTGGCAGTCGAAACCGCGGTGACGGTACGCGACAAGGTGGTCGAAGCGTATCAGGAAATTCTCAGGATGCCGGTCTGATGGATCAGGTCATCTTCTTTGACGTCATGCGCGAAGGCCTATGGGACGCGGTGATCATGTCCGCGCCGATCCTTGCGGTGGCGCTGGTGGTCGGCATTTCCGTCGGGCTTTTTCAGGCGCTGACCTCGATCCAGGAGATGACCCTGACCTTCGTCCCCAAACTTGCGGCAATCCTTGCGGTTTTCTGGGTCTCCATGAGCTTCATGACATCGACCCTCGTCACCTTCTTTCAGGGCACCATCATGCCCTTGATCATAGGAGGATAAGATGGACAACGCCGGCTATACCACCCTGACCCGCCAATCGGGCCTGCTGCGCGAAATGCAGGCCGTTGCCAACAATATTGCCAATGTTTCAACCACCGGCTTCCGCCGCGAAGGCGTCATTTTTTCCGAGTATGTCCAGGCACTTGACGGCGACCCCTCGCTCTCCATGGCCACCGCGAACGTGCATACGACCAGCATGGTACAGGGCGCATTGACCCAGACCGGCGGCACATTCGACTTTGCAATCGAGGGCCGCGGGTTTTTCATGGTCGAGGGGCCCAATGGCCCCCTCCTGACACGCGCGGGCAACTTCCTGCCCTCGGAAACCGGCGAGTTGGTAACGCCTGATGGGCTGCGCCTGCTTGACGCAGGCGGGGCGCCGGTTTTCATCCCGCCAGACGCGGCATCGGTCAGCCTTGCCGCTGACGGCACCCTTTCGGCCGATGGCCGCCCGCTGACCGAAATCGGGCTCTACATGCCCAGCGATCCAAATGATCTTTCGCACCGCGATGGGGTACGATTTGCCGCTCCCGGCGGGACCGAGCCGGTACTGGACGGCAGCGTTATCCTTCAAGGCTTTCTCGAAGATTCCAACGTGAATGCCGTCAGCGAAATTGCCCGAATGATCGAGGTTCAGCGCGCCTATGAAATGGGTCAGCAATTTCTCAGCCAGGAAGATGAACGCATCCGCTCGATGATCCGGGCCATGGGCCAGTAAGGAGGAAAGTAAATGCGTGCACTCAGAATAGCCGCCACCGGGATGTTGGCTCAGCAGATGCGGGTCGAAACCATTTCCAACAACCTCGCCAACATGAACACCACCGGCTATAATGCCCGGCGGGCCGAGTTCGCCGATCTCCATTATCAGCAGATGGCCCGGGCCGGCACGGTCAATGCTGCGGATGGCACCATTCTGCCCACCGGCGTTCAACTCGGCTTGGGCGTGCGACCGGCCTCCGTCACCGTCATGGTGGAGCAAGGCAGCCTGCAACAGACCGGCGGCAACCTGGACCTGGCGATTGAAGGAAAGGGGTATTTTGAAGTCACCCTTCCGTCAGGAACCTCCGCCTATACCCGTGATGGCAGCCTGAAACTGACTGGCGATGGACTGATCGTCACCTCGGATGGTTACCCGGTCGTACCGGAAATCACACTTCCCAGCGACGCCCGGTCGATCTCGATCAATGCCCAGGGCGAAATCTATGCCTATTTCGTCAACCAGGTCGAACCCGAACTGATCGGATCATTTACCCTTGCCGGCTTTACCAATGAAAAAGGGCTGGAGGCGATCGGCTCGAACCTGTTCAAGGAAACCGCCGCTTCCGGGCCGGCGCTGGTCTCGGCCCCTGGCGAGGATGGGCTGGGCACCTTGCGTCAAGGGTATCTGGAAAACAGTTCGGTCGATGCGGTGCGCGAAATCACCGAGCTGATCGAGGCTCAGCGCGGCTACGAACTGAACTCGAAGGTTATCACGGCAGCGGACCAGATGCTGTCAGCGATGACACAGGTGCGGTGATGCAGGGCTGCGTGCAAATACTTGTTGCCCTGGCTGCGCTCCTGCTGGCCGGGCCAGCACAGGCGCAAAGCGTGGTTGCCACGCATACCATTCGCAGCCAGAGCATCCTTACCCCGACCGATATCGAACTGGTCGAGCAGAGCATTCCCGGAACCTACATTTCCCTTGACGAAGTGGTTGGCATGGAAGCCCGGGTGGCGCTCTATCCCGGCCGCCCGATCAGGATCGAAGATATCGGCCCGCCGGCGCTGGTTGAACGCAACCAGATTGTCACGCTGTACTATTCGGTCGGCGGCCTGACCATTGCCACCGAGGCGCGCGCCCTTGGCCGCGGCGGTGTCGGTGACCGGCTTCGAGTCATGAACCTCGCCTCACGCAACACTGTAACCGGCTGGGTACAGGCAGATGGAAGCATTTCCGTCTCGCCCCCTTCCCTTCCCGGAAGATAAAGGAGATACTCATGCGGGCACTTGCCATGCTTTTGATTTCATTCGCATTGACAACGGCATGCTCGCGACTCGAGCAGGTCGGCAAAGCGCCAGAACTTTCACCGATCAATCAGGGGGCAGAATACGATGCCATGGCCTATGCGGTAGGACTCCCGGCCGAATCCACACGCGCTCGGAACGCCGGCCGGGCCTCGCTCTGGAGCGCCGGACGCGGCTCCTTGCTGGGGGATCACCGGGCGCAGCGTACCGGCGACATCCTTACCGTTGTCATCGAAATCAATGACAAGGCCGAGATATCCAACTCCTCACAACGCGGCCGAACCCGCT
>CAZPDV010000130.1:0-5906 GCA_964585355.1 uncultured Aliiroseovarius sp. | reverse complement strand
CAGGTGCTGTATTTCAAACGCACCGGCAAGCGGGTGTTCCTGATGGCGCCGATCCACCACCATTTTGAAAAACGCGGCTGGTCCGAGCCGCAGATCGTGATCCGGTTCTGGATCATCAGCCTGGTGCTGGCGCTGATCGGGCTGGCGACGCTGAAGATCAGATAGGCCGGGCCGGGCGGGCGGCGCGGCACAACGCGAGGATGGCGGATGATACCGGTGCGGGGATATGAGGGCCAGAAGGTGGCGGTGCTGGGGCTGGGGCGCTCGGGCCTGGCGGCGGCGCGGGCCCTGGAGGCCGGCGGGGCCGAGGCGCTGTGCTGGGACGACAGCGCCGAGGCGCGGGCGCGGGCCGAGGCGGCGGGGCTGGCGCTGCATGACCTGGGGCGGGCCGATGCCCTTGACCGGGTGGCGGCGCTGATCGTCAGCCCCGGCATCCCGCATCTGTACCCCGAGCCCAACCGCCACATCGCCCGGGCGCTGGAGCTGGGGGTGCCGGTGGACAACGATATCGGGCTGTTCTTCCGCTCTCTGGCCACGCCGCAATGGGACAGTTTCGAGGTGGCGCCGCAGGTGGTGGCGGTGACCGGATCGAACGGCAAATCCACCACATCGGCGCTGATCGCGCATCTTTTGGCCGAGGCCGGGCGGCCGGTGCAGCTGGCCGGCAATATCGGCCGCGGGGTGCTGGATATCGACCCGCCGGGCGAGGGCGGCGTGGTGGTGCTTGAGCTCAGCTCGTATCAGACCGAGCTTGCCCGGGCGCTCACCCCCGACATCGCGGTGTTTACCAACCTGTCGCCCGATCACCTTGACCGCCATGGCGGCATCGGCGGTTATTTCGCGGCCAAGCGGCGGCTTTTTGCCGAGGGCGGGCCGGACCGGGCGGTGATCGGGGTGGACGAGAAGGAGGGCGTCTATCTGGCCGGCCAGATGGCCGAGGGGCCGGGCGACAGCCGGGTGATCCGGGTGGCCACCACCCGCAAGCTTACCGGCCCCGGCTGGCAGGTTTTCGCGCGCAAGGGGTTTCTGTCCGAATGGCGCAAGGGGCGGCAGGTGGCGGCGATCGACCTGCGCCCGATCAAGGCGCTGCCGGGGGTGCACAACCATCAGAACGCCTGTGCCGCCTATGCGGTGGCGCGGGCGCTGGGCCTGGCGCCGCGCGTGGTCGAGGCGGGCTTTGCCAGCTTTGCCGGCCTGCCGCATCGCAGCCAGCTGGTGGCCGAGGCCGGCGGCGTCAGCTATGTCAATGACAGCAAGGCCACCAATGTCGAGGCCGCCGCCGCCGCCCTGGGCGCGTTCAGGCGCATCCGCTGGATTGCCGGGGGGCTGGGCAAGGCCGGCGGGATCGAGGCGCTGGCGCCGCTCATGGAGCGGGTGGAGAAGGCCTATCTGATCGGCCATTCGGCGCGGGAATTTGCCCTGCAGATCGGCGACACCCCGCATGAGATCTGCGAGGACCTGGAGCGCGCCGTGGCCCGTGCCATGCAGGAGGCGCAGCCCGGCGAGACGGTGCTGCTGGCCCCGGCGGCGGCGAGCTTTGACCAGTTCCCGGATTTCGAGGCGCGCGGCGAGGCTTTCACGCGGCTGGTCCGGGCCGGGATCGCCGACCTGCCGGGGGCATCGGGCGCGGGTGGCTGAGCACGGGGCCGCAGTGGCGCCGATTTGATCTGGATCTTTGACGCCTGCCGGGCCGGCATGGGATAATGGGACATGTTGTGCGTGATTGCCTTTGGCCGATTCCGGCGGTCCACCCGGCCGCCCCATGCCCTGAAACCCGGGATTTCCATCAATTTCGTTGAAAGGATATGTCATGTGTTTGATTTCCCCCCTGCGGCTGGCGGCCCTGGCCGCGCTGCTGCTGCCGCTGCCCATTGCCGGCCATGCCAATGATGCGGTTGCCGGGCTGGATGCGGGCGAGCTGGTCATGCGCAACAGCGATGCGGTCGAGATGGCCGAGGAGGACCTTTTTCTGAGCCTTGACCAGGTGCGGGTGCGCTATCTTTTTCGCAACCGCTCGAAACAGCCGGTGACCACGCTGGTGGCCTTTCCGCTGCCCCCCATCCATATGGAAATGGATCATGAATACGGCTTTACCGCGCGCCATCGCGACCCGGCCGATCCGGTGGATTTCAGGCTGTGGATCGACGGGCGGCCGGTGCCGGTCAACAGCCGGGCGCGGGCCGAGACGCCGGAGGGGCGCGAGGTGACCGCGCTTTTGCAGAAATGGCAGATCCCGCTGATTTTCCTGACCCCGGACGCGGCCAGCTATGACCGGCTGATGGCCCGGCTGGAGGCGCTGCCGCCCGAGGCCATGGCCGAATTGCGGGCGGCGGGCGCCATTCTGCAAGAGCCGGATATGGGGTTTCAGCCGAACTGGATCACGCATTTCAGCTATTACTGGCAGATGACCTTTCCGGCCGGTGCCGCGGTCGAGGTGCGTCATGCCTATGTGCCGGTGCCCGAGGCGTTCATTTTCGGGCGATATGACCTTGAGGAGGGGGCGCTGGCGCAGGAGGTCTGCATGGATAATGCCTTTCGCGCCGGCGCGCGCCGCCTGCTGGGGCCGGATGAATATGCCGCCACCACCGGCCGGTTGCTGCGCTATGTCCTGACCACCGCCAATAGCTGGCGCGGCCCGATCGGGCGCTTTCACCTGACCATCGACAAGGGGCGCCCGGATGCGCTTGTCTCGCTGTGCCGGGACGGGATCCGCAAGACCGGCGCCACCCGGTTTGAGTGGCAGGCGCAGAACTGGCAGCCCCGGCGCAACCTGTCGGTCTTGTTCCTGGCGCCGCCCGGATGATACAAGCCCCCGAAAGGGGCATGCAATGAGCACGATCAAGGACCACCCGCTGCGCTATGAGATTGCCAACGAGCTGCATGCGCGGCCCTTCCCGGCGCTGGACGTGCCCTCGCATGCGGCGTTTCTGGCGATCAAGCAGCCGGAAAATGCCGCCTCCCGCGACCGCGAGGCCGATTTCGCGCATCTGCTGCGGTTGCTCGACCGGTTCGGTGCCCCGCATCCCCAGCCCGGCGCCACCCACTATTTTGGCGAGATCGGCCGCCATCGCCTGAAATGGGAAAGCCACAGCGAGTTTGTCACCTATACGATCTTTGCCGACGGGGTGAACGAGCGGCCGTTCGACCCGGCCGCCTTCGGGCTTTTCCCCGAGGACTGGCTGGCCGAGATGCCGGGCAGGCGCATTACCTCGGCGCTGATCCGTATCGAGCCGCGCCCCGACGATGACACGATCCGGGCGCGCATCCGTGAGTGGTTCGTCACCGAAAGCGTGGCGGCGGTCGAGGTGCTGGACGGCGCGGCGGTGCTGGCGGGGGATTTTCGCATCGACCCGGCCGGGCACCTGCGCTTTGCCACCTTCATCGGCCCGGACGTGACCCCGCGCCGGGTCGGGCGCATCGTGCAGCGGATCTGCGAGATCGAGATCTACAAGACCATGGCGATGCTGGGCCTGATCGAGGCCCGCGCCATTGCCGGGCAGTTGCGCCAGGTGGGCGATGCGCTGAGCGAACTGGTGGAGGGGTTGTCGGGGTCGGCCTGCGAGGCGGAAGAGGACCTGGCCGAGCTGCTGGCGCTGTCGAGCGAGCTTGAAGGCCTGACCGCGCGCACCTCCTATCGGTTCGGCGCCAGCCGTGCCTATGAGGCGATCGTGCATGACCGCATCAAGGTGTTGCGCGAGGCCCGCTTCGGCAACCGCCAGACCCTGACCGATTTCATGATGCGTCGGTTCGACCCGGCCATGCGCACCGTGCGCGCCAGCGAAAAGCGGCTTGAGCGCATGGCGATCCGGGCGGCGCGGGCCGGCAACCTGCTGCGCACCAGGGTGGATGTGGAGCGGTCGGCCCAGAACCAGGAGCTTCTGGCCTCGATGGACCGGCGCGCCGATCTGCAACTGCGGCTGCAGGAGACGGTCGAGGGGCTCAGCGTGGTGGCGATCAGCTATTACGCGGTGTCGCTGGCCTCCTATCTTGCCTATCCGCTGACCGAGGTGACGGGCCTGTCAAAGGGCGAGATCACCGCGCTTCTGGTCATTCCGGTGGTGTTGGTGGTGTGGATGATGGTGCGCCAGATCCGCACCCATATTGCAAAGAAGCTGCCGTAGCCCTGAGGGGGGCGTTGCCCCCCGGATCGGGGCCGCGAGGCGCCCCCGAGCCTCCCCCCAGGATATTTGCAAACAGAAGAAGGGGGCTGTTCCGGGGAAAGCCGGGACGGCGAAGGCGTCAGCGGCCGCGAATGCGGGGGTCGAGCGCGTCGCGCAGCCCGTCGCCGATATAGTTCACGCTCAGCACCGTGAGCGAGATGGCCAGGCCCGGCCAGATCACCCGCTCGGGGTTGAGGGTCATGAAATTGGTGCTGTCGGAAAGCAGCCGCCCCCAGGTCGGAAAATCCGAGGGAAAGCCCAGCCCCAGGAAGCTGATCGCGCTTTCGGTAATGATGGCGCTGGCGATGCCCAGGGTTGCCGACACCATGATCGGGCTGAGCACGTTGGGCAGGATGTGGCGCAGGATCATCCGGTGGCTTGGCGTGCCGATCGAGCGGGCGGCGAGCACGAATTCCTGTTCCTTGAGGCTGAGCACATCGCCGCGAACGATCCGCGCCGTGTGCATCCACGAGGTGATGCCGATCACGAAAACCACCAGCAGGAAGATCCCGGTTTCCGGCCCGAAAGCCGCGCGCAGGGGGTCGCGAAACAGCATGATGATGACCAGCAGAAGCGGCAGGATCGGCAGCGCCAGGAACAGGTCGGTCAGCCGCATCAGCGGGCTGTCGAGGCGTTTGAAATAGCCGGCCAGCACCCCCACGAAGGTGCCCAGGAACAGCGAGATCGCCATTGCCGTCACCCCCACCAGCAGCGACACGCGCCCACCGGCCAGCACCTGGGCAAAGGTATCGCGGCCCAGCTGGTCGGTGCCGAACGGGTGGGTCAGGCTGGGCCCCTGGTTCTTGGCGCGGATGTCGATCTTGTTGGGGGCGATGTCCCACAGCATCGGGCCGAAGACCACCAGCAGCACCACGAAGATGAAGAACGCCATGCCGATCATGGCGCCGCGATGCGAGCGGAACTGGCTCCAGACATCGGCCCATTGCGAGCGGTTCTTGTCGGACGCGGCAATCGTATCAGTCATAGCGAATCCTCGGGTCCAGGATGCCGTACAGGATATCGGCCACCAGGTTGAACATGACGATGAGCACGGCAAAGATGAAGGTCAGCGTCTGCACCAGCGGCGCATCGCCCCCCTGGATGCCGATGATCAGCAGCTGGCCGATGCCGTTCACCTTGAACACCTGCTCGGTGATGATGGCGCCGCCGAACACCGCCGGCACCCCCAGCGCGATCACGGTAATCACCGGGATCATCGAGTTGCGCAGCACATGCACCAGCAGCACGGTATGTTCCTTCATCCCCTTGGCGCGGGCGGTGCGCACGTAATCCATGTTGAGGTTGTCCAGCATCGAGGCGCGCATGAAGCGGCTGATCTGGGCCGTGGTCTGCAAGGCCAGCACCATCACCGGCAGGACCATCTGCCGGACCTGTTGCAGGAAGCTTGACCAGTCTGTGACCTCGAGCGTGGTGTCATAGATCGACGGGAACCAGCCCAGCTGCACCGAAAAGATCACGATCACCAGCACCCCCGAAAAGAACGGCGGCACCGAAAAGCCGACCATCGAAACGAATGTGCCGGCCTGGTCGAACCAGCTGTATTGCTTATAGGCCGAGATCACCCCGATCGGCACCGCGATCAGAATGCCCACCACATAGGACATGCCCACCACCCAGAGGGTCTGGGGCAGGCGTTGCACGATCAGGTCAACCACCGGCGAGCGCGTCAGATAGGACACCACCCGCAGCCGGCTTTCGCAATCGCCGGTGCAGGTGCCCCAGTAT
>CAZPDV010000129.1:1851-5913 GCA_964585355.1 uncultured Aliiroseovarius sp. | reverse complement strand
CTTCCCCTGGGACATGGCCCTGCAATATGTCGAGCCCTATCGCGGCAAGGACTGAGCCGCCGATTATCCCTCCCGCCTGCGCTCTGCAAGCCAGTTGAGCGCGCCCGCCACGCTGTCCACCACCGCCCCTTGCGGCGGCGCCGGGCGGGCCAGCATCAGCACCGGCAGGCCAAGCTCGCGGGCGGCTTGGAGCTTGGCGCGCGCCCCCTCCCCGCCGGCATTTTTCACCACCAGCCAATCCACCTCCAGCCGGCGGAACAGCGCCACTTCATCGGCCTGGGAAAACGGCGGTCGGCCCACCAGGTACTGCCCCCCCGGCCACGGAAACGGGGCGTCGGGCGGGTTGATCTGACGGCTGATCAGGCGCCGGCCGACAAGCGGCGCAAAGGCGTCAAGGCTGCCGCGCCCGGTGGCCAGGAACACCACCGCGCCGGGCGGAATATAGCGGGGCGCATGGGCAAAGTCGCTGACTTCGGTCCAGCGGTCTCCCGGCCCCGGGCGCCATGGCGGGCGGATCACATGCACCAGCGGCAGGCCCATCTCGGCGGCAATCCTGGCGGTGCGGGCCTTGATCCGGCTGGCAAACGGATGCGTGGCGTCGATCACCGCGTCAAAGCCCTGATCCCGCATATAGGCCGCCTGCGCCGCCGCCCCGCCAAAGCCCCCCCTGCGCGTGGGAAGGGCCAGCGGCGCCGGGTCGCGGGTGGCCCCGGCCAGCGAGGCGACCGCCGTGACCCCCGCCATGGCGGCCAGCTTGCGGGCCAGCGCGCGGGCCTCGCCGCTGCCCGCCAGAAGCAAGACCTTCATGGCCCGGCCCTCGCGATGATCTTTCCGGCCCGGTCCACCACCACCACATCGCCGGCCACCGGCGCGCCCTTCAGCATATGGCGCAGCCGCTCCAGGGCCTTTTCCGCCACTATTTCAGGCAGTTTTTCCCCATGTTTTTCATAAACTTGCAGGACCGTATTCATGTTGGCAGCATCGTCATCCTCCAGCCAGCCGGCCAGGGCGACAAAATCCACCTGACCGCGCCGGGAATGCAAATCGACCGCCCCCTGGGCCAGCTTGGTCAGCTTGGCCAGGCCGCCGCCAATGGTCAGGCGCGGGACCGGGTGACGGCGCAGATACTTGACCAGCCCGCCGACGAAATCCCCCATATCCAGCATGGCGTGGTCCGGCAGCCCATAGAGGGCCTGCACCGCCGCCTCGCTCATGGCGCCGGTGCAGCCGGCCACATGGTCCAGCCCGGCGGCCCGGGCCACATCCACCCCCCGGTGGATCGAGGCGATCCAGGCCGAACAGGAAAACGGCCGCACGATGCCGGTCGTGCCCAGGATGCTCAGCCCGCCCTTGATGCCCAGGCGCGGGTTCCAGGTCCTGGCCGCCAGCGCCTCGCCCCCCGGCACGCTCACGGTGATTTCCACATCTGCAGGCTGGTCATACATGGCGGCAAGTTCCTCGACCACCGCCCGCATCATCTGGCGCGGCACCGGGTTGATGGCGGGCGCGCCCACCGCCACCGGCAGGCCGGGCCGGGTGACGATGCCCACGCCTTCGCCGGCGCGAAACCGCACGCCCTGCCCCCCCGGCGCCACCCGCACCACGATCAGCGCGCCATGGGTCACGTCCGGGTCATCGCCGGCATCCTTGACGATGCCCGCCTCGGCCCAGCCCGGCCCCTGGGCCCGGTGCGCCACGGCGAATTCCGGCCGCTCGCCGCGTGGCAGGGTGATGCGCAGGCGCGCGGGAAACCCGCCGCCCCACAGGGCCATGCAGGCCGCCTTGAGCGCCGCGGTGGCACAGGCGCCAGTGGTCCAGCCCCGGCGGAGTTGCTTCACCTCGTTCATCGGCGCAAGTATAGGCCGCCGCGCCCGAAGCGGTAGGGGGCGCGCGGCTTTTTCCGCACCTTTTCGCGGCCGGCGCGAACGGGCATAAGGAGGCATGAGCGAATCTCTCCCTCCCCTCGACGGCGGCTGGCCGGAATTTTCCCCCGGCTGGGTCTGGCTGATGGGCGCCGGGCCGGGCGACCCGGGCCTGGTGACGCTGCACGGGCTCAATGCCCTGCGCCAGGCCGAGGTGATCCTGGTGGATGCGCTGGTCGCGCCCGAGATCCTGAACTGGGCCAATCCCCAGGCGCAGATCCTGCAGGCCGGCAAGCGGGGCTGGGTCAAGTCCCCGAAACAGAGCGAGATTTCGCAGCAGCTGATCGAGCATGCCCGCGCCGGCAAACGGGTGCTGAGGCTCAAGGGCGGCGACCCTTTCGTGTTTGGCCGGGGCGGCGAGGAGGCGCAGACGCTGGTCCGGCACGGGGTGCCGTTTCGCATCCTGCCGGGCATTTCGGCGGGGATCGGCGGGCTGGCCTATGCCGGCATTCCGGTCACCCATCGCGATGTGGGCAATGCCGTGACCTTTGTCACCGCCAACCACCCCGAAAGCGTCAACTGGCCGGATATTTCGCGCGGCAGCCCCGATATCGTGATCTATATGGGCATGCGCGCCCTGCCCGCGATCCGCGCCGCCCTGCTCAAGGCCGGGCGGCCGGCGAATGAGCCGGTGGCGGTGGTGGAAAACGCCTCGACCCCACGCCAGCGCGTGCTGGAGACAACCCTTGCAACCTGTGCCGAGGACGTGGCGCGCGCCGGGCTTGCCGCGCCGGCCATCATCTGCGTCGGGCGCGCGGTCCTGTTGCGCCAGGCCCTTGATTGGCAAGCGCTTTTGCGGGGCGAGGCGCCGCGCGCGCTTGACCCGCTCGGCATTGACGGGGCCGGCGATGACCGCTGAGACCGGCCGCGGGCTGATCCTGGCCGCCCCCGCCTCCGGCGCCGGCAAGACCACCCTGACCCTGGGCCTGCTGCGCGCCCTTTCGCGGCGCGGCATGATGGTGCGCGGCGCCAAGTCCGGGCCGGATTACATCGACCCGCGCTTTCACGAGGCCGCCTGTGGCGCACCCTGCCCCAATCTCGATGCCTGGGCCATGTCGCCCGCCCGGCTTGCCACCTTGGCGGCCGGGCCGGGGCTGCTGCTGATCGAGGGCGCCATGGGGCTGTTTGACGGTGCCCCGCCCAGCGGCCGCGGCGCCACGGCCGAGCTGGCCCGCAGCCTGCGCCTGCCGGTGGTGCTGGTGGTCGATGCCGCGCATATGGCCCACAGCATCGCGCCGCTGGTGGCGGGGTTTGCCGGACACGATCCGCAGGTCCGCATTGCCGGGATCATCCTCAACAAGGTGGGCTCACCCCGCCATGAACGGATGCTGCGCGCGGCGCTGGCACCGCTGGGCCTGCCGGTGCTGGGGGCGATGCACCGCCAGGCCGGGCTTGAACATCCGTCGCGCCACCTGGGGCTGGTGCAGGCGGCCGAGCACCCGGACCTTGCCCGCTATCTTGAACGCGCCGCCGATGCGGTCGAGGCCGCCATTGACCTTGCCGCGCTCGCCGACCTGGCCCGGCCCCTGCCTGCCCCAACCGCACCAAGGCGCCTGCCCCCGCCCGGCCAGCGCATCGCCATCGCCGCCGACGCCGCCTTTGCCTTTGCCTATCCGCATATCCTGGCCGATTGGCGCGCCGGCGGCGCCCGGATCCTGCCGTTTTCGCCGCTGGCCGACGAGGCACCGGCGCCGGAGGCCGATTTCATCTTTCTGCCCGGTGGTTACCCGGAACTGCACGGCGCGCGCCTGGCCGCGGCGGACACTTTTCGCGCCGGGCTGCAGGCGGCCAGCTGCCCGATCTATGGTGAATGCGGCGGCTTCATGGTTCTGGGCGAAGTGCTGGTGGATGCAGATGGACAAGCGCATGAAATGCTTGGGCTTTTAGGGCTTGAAACCTCGTTTGCCAAACGCCGGCTGCATCTGGGCTACCGGCAGGTGGAGGCCACGGACGGGGCCTTTGCCGGCAGCTGGGCCGCCCATGAATTTCACTATGCCAGCACCATCAAGGCCGATGGCGCCCCGCTGTTCCGGGCGCGGGACGCCGAGGGCACCGATCTGGGCCCGATGGGGCTGGTGCGCGGGCAGGTGTCCGGCAGCTTTGCGCATTTGATCGACATGGCCTGATTCCAGTTTTCCGG
>CAZPDV010000129.1:0-1751 GCA_964585355.1 uncultured Aliiroseovarius sp. | reverse complement strand
AGGCGCTGCCCGGCGATGCCGGGCGGAAAACCGACCACAAGGTACCGTGCCTGCGCGACGGACATCATGCAAATTCCGGGAAATCGTGTTACCCCTTTCGTCACCCTCCATGAAAAAACCGCCGCGCTCCCTGGGGAGGCGGCGGCAAGTGGTGCGGATGTCAGGTCCGGGTGGCCGGGCGAGGCAAGCCCCGGCCGGGGTGACAGGCAGTTCACCCGCATCGAATTGGGGACAGATGCGAGGCCCGGAATCCGCGAGGCACCTTCAGATCAAACCGGGCAAGGCAAGCCCGCCAACAAGCAGCACCACCAGGGCGGCACCACCGGCAATATCCTGCCAGATCGTGCTGCGGCTGCGGTTCAGGGCGGTCTTGATATCGTGCAACATGAGGGTCTCCTGCGCTCTGCTCTCCGGCCTGTTCGGCCCGTGTTGTTGCTTGTTTGTTCTCACATCCTTAACGCTTTGTAAAGAACTTTTTGAGAACATTTGCGAACTCATGAGAACATTGATGCTAACCCACTGATATCAAACGAATTGCCTCATCCTGGCGCATCAGCCACAACAGGAGGCGGGCGGCGCGGCCGCGGTCGCTTTCCAGGGTCGGGTCGTCGTGCAGCAATTTGCGCGCGTCGTTTTGCGCCACTTCCATCAGCGCGGCCTGATGCTCAAGGTCGCCGATCCAGAATTTCGGCAGCCCCGATTGCGCGGTGCCGATCACGTCGCCCGCGCCGCGCATGGCCAGATCCTCTTCGGCGATGCGAAATCCGTCTTCGGTTTCGCGCAGGATCGCCAGCCGCCGGGTCGCGGCATCGCCAAGCGGCGGTTGATAGATCAGCAGGCAGGTCGATTGCCCCTCGCCTCGCCCTACCCGACCGCGCAGCTGGTGCAGTTGCGCCAGGCCGAAATGCTCGGCCCGTTCGATCACCATGATCGTGGCATTGGGCACGTCCACGCCGACCTCGATCACCGTGGTTGCCACCAGAACCTTGCTGCGCCCGGCCGCGAAATCGGCCATGGCCGCGTCCTTTTCGGCCGGCGGCATCTGGCCATGTACCAGGCCGACAACCCCCTCGCCCAGCGCGGCGCGCAACGCGCGAAAGCGTTCCTCGGCCGCGGTCAGTTCGCTGACCTCGCTTTCCTCGACCAGCGGGCAGACCCAATAGGCCTGCCGCCCCTCGCTAATGGCGCGTTTCAGATGCGCCACCACCTCGCCAATCCGGGCCATGGGGACGCTGGCGGTGGTGATCGGCTTTCGGCCAGGCGGTTTTTGGTCCAGCACGCTCACATCCATGTCGCCATATTGCGCCAGCGCCAGCGAGCGCGGGATCGGCGTGGCGGTCATCACCAGCACGTCAGAGGCAAGCCCCTTGGCCCCAAGCTCCATCCTCTGGGCCACGCCGAACCGGTGCTGTTCGTCCACCACGGCAAGGCGAAGATCCTGATATTGCACATCTTTCTGAAAAAGCGCATGGGTTCCCACCAGGATCTGGATGCGTCCGGCCGCCAGGTCTTGCAGCTTGGCCGCCCGCTCGCGCCCCTTGTCGCGGCCGGTCAGAATCTCGATCCTGACGCCCGCCGCCTCGGCCAACGGGGTCAGGCTTGCCAGGTGCTGGCGCGCCAGGATCTCGGTCGGGGCCATCATCACCCCCTGCCCGCCGGCTTCGACCGCGATCAGCAGCGCCATCAAGGCCACCAGCGTCTTGCCGGCACCCACATCCCCCTGAAGCAGGCGGTTCATCCGCAGGCCGGAT
>CAZPDV010000128.1:0-5972 GCA_964585355.1 uncultured Aliiroseovarius sp. | reverse complement strand
AAAATTCCATGCACCCGGCTTATTTCACGCACCGGAAGCTGTCACTACACATGCGATTTACATTATCTCACATGCTCGTGCGCCTGACCCGCGATTGTTTTGAAATCTGCACCGCCAGGATACCGGCGGCGATCACCACGATGCCCAGCCCATCCAGCCATGTCAGCCGCTCGCCCAGCAGCACGGCCGCAACAGCCGCCCCGAAAAACGGGTTGAGAAAGTGAAAGGTGGCGGCACGCAGCGCGCCGATCCGGTTGACCAGTGCGAACCAGACCCAGGTCGCCAGCAGCCCCGGCGCCAGCAAGGTATAGGTAAAGGCGGCAACGAATTTCCAGGACCAGTCAACCCTGAAAGTCTCAAGCGACAGGGCTACCGGCGCCAGCACCACAGCGCCGACCAGCATCTGCAGGCCGACGATCATCATCAGATTCCCGCCCGAAGAGGCTCCGCGCATGACCAAAGTGGCAAAAGTCAGCGCCAGCACGCCAAGCACGCAAAAGGCCACGCCCAAAGGGTCGAGCCCACCACCGAACCGCGCACCCATGATAATGATGACCCCGACCATCCCCGCGGCCAGCCCCACCGCCCCCAGGGGCCGCACCGTGTCGCCCCGAAACAGCCGCCCGGCCAACGCCACCAGCAGCGGCATGGTCGAAGCGATAATCGCGGCGAGCGAGGCCTCGATCCACTGCATGGCGACAAAATAGAGGCCAAGGTAAAGCGCGTTCTGGCAAGTGCCGAAGATGATCACTGCACGCCATTGGCCGCGCGTCAGGCGCGCGCTTTGCCCCATTGCAGCGGCAATGGCCACACCGATCAGCCCCGAAAGGGCAAAGCGGACCACCAGGATCGTAAGCGGCGGCGCGGCGGCAACGATGATCCGCCCCGAGGTAAAGGCCGAGGACCAGATCAGGGCAAAGGTCAGCCCCATTGCCAGTGCGCGAATATCCATTTTCCCCATCCGGCCGCCACAGAAAAGGGCCGCCCCCGGGCGACCCTCAACCAATCTCGCATGTCATGCAAGGTCAGCCGTTGACGCTGTCCTTGAGCGCCTTGGCGATGGTCATTTTCACCACCTTGTCGGCATCCTTGTGGATCTGCTCGCCGGTGGCCGGGTTGCGCACCATGCGGGCCGGGCGCTCGCGGCAATAGATCTTGCCAACGCCGGGCAGGGTCACCGCGCCGCCGCCGGCCACTTCACGGGTGATGACCGCAACGATCGCATCCAGCGCGGCCGAGGCGGCTTTCTTGTCCGAACCCATTTCTTCGGCAAGCGCTGCGATCAGCTGGGTCTTTGTCAAAGGTTTCGCCATGTATCCTCTCCTCAGGTAAAGTCCCCTTGATTGGGGTTCATTGGCGGCATTTAACTGAATATGGGGGGGCGGCACAACAATTTGTGTTCATAATAAGCGGAAAATCCCGCTTTTTTCGCATTTTCCCTGCGTCACAGAAAGGCCGTTTCCTCAAACGAGCGCAATTTCCGGCTATGGATGCGCTCCAGCGGCATGTCGCGCAGGATTTCCATGGCCTGAATCCCGATCAGCAGATGCCGCCCGACCTGATCGGTATAGAAATCGGACGCCATGCCGGGCAGCTTGAGTTCGCCATGCAGCGGCTTGTCGGACACGCACAGAAGCGTGCCATAGGGCACCCGGAAGCGAAAGCCGTTGGCGGCGATGGTGGCGCTTTCCATGTCGAGCGCGATGGCGCGGCTCTGATTGAGGCGCTGCACCGGGCCGCTTTGGTCGCGCAGCTCCCAGTTGCGGTTGTCAAGGCTTGCCACCGTGCCGGTGCGCATGATCCGCTTGAGCTCGAAATCCTCGAGCCGGGTCACCTCTGCCACCGCCTGTTCCAGCGCGATCTGAATTTCCGCCAGCGGCGGCACCGGCACCCAGATCGGCAGGTCGTCGTCCAGCACCTTGTCCTCGCGCAGGTAGGCATGCGCCAGCACGAAATCGCCCAGCTGCTGCGAGTTGCGCAGGCCGGCGCAATGCCCCACCATCAGCCAGGCATGCGGCCTGAGCACCGCAATATGGTCGGTCGCGGTCTTGGCGTTGGACGGCCCCACCCCGATATTGACCAGGGTGATGCCCGAGCCGTCCGCACGCTTGAGGTGGTAGGACGGCATTTGCGGCAGCTTGTCCGGGCTGGCCAGCGCCTGATCCGCGCCGGCAATCACCTGGTTGCCCGGCCCGACAAAGGCGGTATAGCCGCTTGCCGGGTCGGCCAGCACCTTGCGCGCATAGGCCTCGAATTCCTGGACATAGAACTGATAGTTGGTGAACAGGACGTGGTTCTGAAAATGCTCGGGGTCGGTGGCGGTATAATGGGCCAGCCGGGCCAGCGAATAGTCGATCCGCTGGGCGGTGAAGGGCGCCAGCGGCATCGCCCCGTCCTGATAGCGAAAGCCGGTGCCGTTGACGATATCGTCATTGGTGGTGTCCAGATCCGGCACGTCGAACACATCGCGCAGGGGGAAGGCCAGGGCGCCGTCCTGCGGCACGGTGATGCCATGCCCCGACAGGGCGAAATGCACCGGGATCGGCGTCATGGAGGGGCCGATCAGCACCGGCACGTCGTGGTTTTCAAGCAGCAGGCCGATCTGCTGCACCAGGTAATTGCGAAACAGGTCGGGCCGGGTGATGGTGGTGGCATAGGTGCCCGGGCCCGCCACATGGCCAAAGCTGAGCCGGCTGTCGGTATGGGCGTGGCTGGTGGTGGTGATGCGGATCTCGGGGTAAAAGGCACGATAGCGCGCCTCTGGCGGCTGGCCGCCCAGCGCCTGGGTGAAATGGGTCCGCAGAAAGGCGCAGGCCTCGTCATAAAGCGCCTCGAGCCGGGCCACGGCGGCGGCGGCATCGTCAAAGGCCTCGTGCTCGCCCAGCGGGGGCGAAATCACGCGCGATATGGTTCCGTTGGCGGGCACTATTCCTCCACATCCTCGACGAACAGGTTGGTGACCTCAAAGCGGGTCACATCCACCAGACCCTTATCCGAGATACGTAACTCCGGTATGACAACCAGCGCCAGCAGCGAATGCTGCATATAGGCGTTGTTGAGGGTGCAGCCGCAGGCCTCCATCGCCTCGACCATCTTCTGTGCCTTGGCGGCGACGCTTTCGGCGTGCTCCTCGGTGATCAGCCCGGCAATGGGCAGCTCCACCAGCGCCAGTTCGCGCCCGTCGGCCCAGACGGTGACGCCACCGCCGACCTCATGCAGGCGGTTGGCGGCGCGTGCCATGTCGGCGCGCGAGGTGCCGATGACGATCATGTGGTGGCTGTCATGGGCCACGGTCGAGGCCATGGCCATGGGCCCCTTGTAGCCGAACCCCGAGACGAAGGCATTGACCACATTGCCGGTGGCGCGGTGGCGCTCGACCAGCGCAATCTGGCAGACATCCTGGGCCTCGTCCCCCTCGACAATGCCGTTGACCACCGGCAGGTCGGCCTCGAGCGCACGGGTCGGGGCCTGGTTTTCCACCATGCCGATCACCCGCACCCGTACCGCGTTCCTGCCCTCGGGCGCCTTGATCTCGAAATCCGCCGCCACCTTGTCCGGCCCCATATGCACGGTGTTGCGGGCATGTTCCGGCCAGTCGATATGCGGGCATTCGACGGTGATCCTGCCGGCCTCGGCCACGGTGACGCCACGGGCGATCACCCGGTTGATGGGCAGGGTCGTCAGGTCATCGGTCAGGATCACATCGGCGCGGCGCCCCGGCGCGATCTGGCCCAGCTCGCGCTCCAGCCCGAAATGACAGGCGGTGTTGATCGTGGCCATCTGCAACGCCACCAGCGGGTCGGCGCCGCATTGAATGGCGTGGCGCACCACCCGGTTCATGTGCCCGTCCTGGACCAGCGTGCCCGAGTGGCAATCATCTGTGCACAGGATGAAACCGCGCGCATCCAGCCCCTTTTCGGTGACCGCGGTGATCTGGCTTTCCACGTCATACCAGGCGCTGCCCAGCCGCATCATCGACTTCATCCCCTGGCGCACCCGGGCTATGGCGTCGGCCTCGCAGGTGCCCTCGTGGTCGTCCGCCGGCCCGCCTGCCGCATAGGCGTGAAAGGCCGGGCCCAGGTCGGGGCTGGCGTAATGGCCGCCCACGGTCTTGCCGGCGCGCTGGGTCGCGGCGATCTCGGCCAACATCTTGGGGTCGGCATTGATCACGCCGGGAAAGTTCATCATCTCGCCCAGCCCGATGATACCGGGCCAGGTCATGGCCTCGGCCACGTCCTCGGGGGTGATCTCGAAGCCGGTGGTCTCAAGCCCCGGCGCAGAGGGCGCGCAGGAGGGCATCTGGGTGAAGATGCTGACCGGCTGAAGCAGCGCCTCGTCATGCATGAGCCGCACACCTTCGAGCCCCAGCACATTGGCGATCTCGTGCGGGTCAACGAACATCGCCGTGGTGCCATGCGGGATCACCGCGCGGGCGAACTCGGCGGGGGTGAGCATGCCGCTTTCGATATGCATATGCGCATCGCACAGGCCGGGGATCAGGTACTGCCCCCCCGCCTCGATGATCTCGGTTTGCGCGCCGATACAATGCCCGGCATCGGGCCCCACATAGGCAAAGCGCCCGTCGGCAATGGCCACCTGCCAGCCGTCCAGCACCTCGCGCGTATGTACGTTGACCACCTTGCCGCCCCGAATCACCAGGTCGGCCGCTTGCCGGCCCGCCGCGACGGCTACCAGCCGCGCCGCGCTTTCGGGCCATGTTTTCAGGGTTTTTCTGTCCATTGACCTATTGTTCAAATTTTTCACGCCAGTGCAAGCCCCGAAACCCGCCACTTTTGAGCCAACCTGCCGATGCCGCCGGGGGGCCAGCCCCCCATGTTGAAATCCGGTGGATTTCAACACCCCCCGGGATATTTCCAAACAGAAGAAGTTAGGAGATTTTTAACCTTGATATGGCACCCTGTTCTGGCGGTACAGGCGGGGACGCCGATGACCGCAACAGGAGAAGCCCCCGGCCGGTCCTGTCGTGCCGGGGGTCACTTTCTTCTTCTGTTTGAAAATATCCTCGCCGAAGGCATGAAATCCTGATCGCGCTGATTCTAACGACACGCGATCCGCTTGCCAATGTCGCGCGGGTCGGAGAAATTGGGGCAACCCGCTATTCTATAGCCCGACGAGGCAGGAACGGCGGCGATTGCCAATGTCGCGCGGGAAGGGGAACAGATGCCGATGCACAAATTGCTGATCTTTGGCATGGGCTATACCGGGCAGGCGCTGGCGGCGCGGCTGAACGCGGATCAGTGGCAGGTAACCGGCACCAGCCGCGAGGGCGGCGCAGGGCGGCTGAAATGGCCCGGCACCGACATGCGCCCGGCGCTGGAGCAAGCCACGCACCTGTTGGTCTCGATTGCCCCGGACGCTGCCGGCGACCCAGTGCTGAACGCGCTGGAGACCGAAATTGCCCGCGTCGCGCCCCGGCTGAAATGGGCGGGCTATCTGTCCACCACCGGGGTCTATGGCGACCATGGCGGCGGCTGGGTGGATGAGGAAACCCCGCCAGCCCCGGCAACGCGGCGCGGCGCGCAGCGGGTGAAGGCCGAGGCCGCCTGGCAGGCCCTGGCCGCGCGCAGTGGGCTGCCCCTGCATATCTTTCGCCTGGCCGGCATCTATGGCCCTGGTCGCGGCCCCTTTGCCAAGGTCCGGCGCGGTACCGCACGGCGCATTATCAAGCCGGGGCAGGTATTTTCCCGCGCCCATGTAGAGGACATCGCGCAGGTGCTCATGGCCTCGATGGCCCGACCCGATCCGGGACGCGTTTACAATGTCTGTGACGACGAGGCCGCGCCCCCCGAGGACGTGCTGGCCCATGCGGCCCGGCTTCTGGGCCTGCCGCCCCCGCCGGAGGAGGACTTCGCCACCGCCGAAATGTCAGCGATGGCGCGCAGTTTTTATGCCGAATCCAAGCGCGTGCGCAACGACCGGATCAAGCGTGAGCTTGGCGTGCGGCTTTTGTA
>CAZPDV010000127.1:0-6006 GCA_964585355.1 uncultured Aliiroseovarius sp. | reverse complement strand
GGCGCGCCGGTGCTGATCGGGCCGGGCGAGGACGCGGCCAGGCGGGCGGCGTTTCGGGCGGCGGATGCGGCGCTTGCCGCCTCGGGGACGGTGGCGCTGGAACTGGCCGCGGCCGACACGCCGATGGTGGTGGCCTATGACCTGAACCCGATCAGCCGGTTCCTGCTGAAACGGATGATGCTGACCGACAGCGTGAACCTGGTCAATCTGGTGTCCGAGACCAGGGTGGTGCCGGAATTCATTGGCGCGAAATGCCGGCCCGAGTTGATCGCGCCGGCGGTGCTGGAGTTGCTGGCCGATCCGGGGGCGCAGCGGGCGGCCATGCGCCTGACCATGGAGCGGCTGGGCGCCGGCGGCGAGGCGCCGGGGCTGTGGGCGGCGCGGGTGGTGCTGGCGCAGGCCGGGGGCGCTGCCCCCGGACCCCCGGAGTATTTGCCGGAAAGATGAAAGGGATCAGGCGATCCAGCCGCCGCCATAGACCCGGCTGGTTTCCCGATCGTAAAAGACGCAGGCCTGGCCGGGGCTCACGCCTTCTTCCGGCTCGAGCAATTCGACCTCGGCGCGGCTTGCGTCCAGCGGGTGCAGGAGCGCCGGCACCGGCGGTCGGGTCGAGCGGACCTTGGCCGCGATTTCACGCGGGGCGCCGGGCTCCAGCGGCGCATCGCCCAGCCAGTTGATGCCCGTGACCGCGATCTTGCGGGTGGAGAGGGCGGCTTTCGGTCCGACGATGACCTGGCGGCGCTCCACATCCAGCCGCACCACATAAAGCGGTGTGCTCAGCCCGCCGATGCCAAGCCCGCGGCGCTGCCCGATCGTGTAGTGGATGACCCCGCGGTGGCGGCCCAGCACGGTGCCGTCGAGATCGACGATGTCGCCGGGCTCGGCAGCACCCGGGCGCAGTTTCTCGATCACGCCGGCATAATTGCCGTCCGGGACAAAGCAGATGTCCTGGCTGTCGGGCTTGTCGGCCACTTCCAGCCCGTATTTGTGCGCCAGCGCCCGGGTCTCGGCCTTGGTGGCCAGGTGGCCCAGCGGAAACCGCAGGTAGTCGAGCTGCTCGGGCGTGGTCGAGAACAGGAAGTAGCTCTGATCGCGCACCGGGTCGGTGGCGCGGTGCAGTTCCGGGCCGTGCGGGCCGGCGAATCGCTGCACATAATGGCCGGTGGCCATGCAATCGGCGCCCAGGTCGCGCGCCGTGCCCAGCAGGTCCTGAAACTTGACCCGCTCGTTGCAGCGGATGCAGGGCACCGGGGTGGCGCCGGCGAGGTACGAATCGGCAAATTCCTCGATCACCGAATCGCGAAAGATGTTCTCGTAATCCAGCACGTAATGCGGGATGCCCAGCCGTTCGGCCACCATGCGGGCGTCGTGAATATCGGCCCCGGCACAGCACGCGCCCTTCCTGGCAAGCGCCGCGCCGTGGTCATAAAGCTGCAAGGTGACGCCGATCACGTCATAGCCCTGATCCGCCAGCATCGCCGCCACCACCGACGAATCAACCCCGCCGGACATGGCCACCACCACCCGCGTCCGTGCCGGCGGCCTGGCAAATCCAAGCGTGTTCAGGGTCGTGTTGCCGCCATCCGCAGCCATGGTGCGTTCCTTTTCCGGGGGTAAGGCGGAATATAGAAAAATTCGAAAGAACAACAACCCCGCGCTTCACCTTGCGTTAAACAGAATTTGCCAAGGTACCGGAAACTTACCGGGGAATGCCTCATGTATCTGAAGAAAGTTGACGGGCCGCGCGCCGTGACCCTGCCGGACGGAAGCATCATGACAAGGGCCGACCTGCCGCCTGAAAATACCCGCCGCTGGGTGGCCAGCCGCAAGGCCGCGGTTGTGAAAGGGGTGGTTTTCGGCCTGCTGCCGCTGAAGGAGGCGCTGGAGAAATACAACCTCTCGGAAGAGGAATTTCATGAATGGAAACATGCGGTTGAGACGCATGGGGAAGCGGCGCTGAAGGCTACGATGCTACAAAAGTATAGACAACCGTAAGATGTATTCGCTAAAAGTTCCACTATGGTAACGAGTGGTTAACCATTTCAGTTCAAAGTGATGATTAATGGAAATGGGGAATAGCGGAGATTTGGCCCATGCGGATACTTCTGGTGGAAGACGACCCGACCACATCGCGTTCGATCGAACTGATGCTCAACCACGCGAATCTGAATGTCTATACGACCGATCTGGGCGAGGAAGGGATCGACCTTGCCAAACTCTATGATTACGACCTGATCCTGCTCGACCTCAACCTGCCGGACATGAACGGGCTTGAAGTCCTGCGCCAGCTCCGGCTTGCGCGAATCGATACGCCTATCCTGATCCTGACCGGCTCGGACGATACCGAAAGCAAGATCAAGGGATTCGGCTTCGGCGCCGACGACTACATGACCAAACCGTTCCACCGCGAGGAACTTGTGGCGCGGATCCATGCGATCATCCGCCGCTCCAAGGGGCATTCGCAATCCATCATCAAGACCGGCGCGATCGAGGTCAATCTGGACGCCAAGACGGTCGAGGTGGACGGGCGCACGGTGCATCTGACGGGCAAGGAATACCAGATTCTCGAACTGCTCTCCCTGCGCAAGGGCACGACCCTGACCAAGGAAATGTTCCTCAACCACCTCTATGGCGGCATGGACGAGCCTGAGCTCAAGATCATCGACGTGTTCATCTGCAAACTCCGCAAGAAACTGGCGCAGGCGACGGATGGCGAGAATTACATCGAAACCGTCTGGGGGCGTGGCTATGTGCTGCGCGACCCCGAGCCGGTGGAGCTGGACGCACAACTCGCCGTCGGCGCCTGAAGCATATCCCGAGTTTCCCTCCGAGCCCGGTTCCCGCCTGCTGCGGGGGCCGGGTTTTGTTTCCCTGCCAGATGCCGGGCTGGACGAAACCCGCCCATGCACATAACACTTGGCTGGTGAAAATGGGGGCGAAATGGATCACCGGTTCAAGGATATTGCGGTCGATAAACTGGACATCATGCGGGCAGGGGTCGAGGTGGATCGGCTGACCGATCTTCTGACCCGCGCCAATCTTGCCTATTACCAACGCGATGCCCCCTTCATCTCGGATGCCGAATATGATGCGGCCAAGCGCCGCCTTCAGGCGATCGAGGCCCGATTCCCACAGCTCAGACGCCCGGACAGCCCGACCGCACAGGTGGGCGCGCCGCCGCGCGAGGGTTTTGCCAAGGTCCGTCACCGTATTCCAATGTTGTCGCTGGGCAATGCCTTTTCCGACGAAGATGTGCGCGAATTCGACAAGCGCATCCGCAGTTTCCTCGGCCTCGATGCCGCAGCCCCCATCGCCTACACCGCCGAGCCTAAGATCGACGGGCTTTCCCTGTCGATCCGCTATGAAAACGGGCATCTGGTTCAGGCCGCAACCCGCGGCGACGGAGAAGTCGGCGAAGACGTGACCGCGAATGTGCGGACCATCCGGGAAATTCCGCACCTCCTGAAAAACGCACCGGAAATTCTTGAGGTGCGCGGCGAAGTCTATATGAGCCATGCCGATTTCAATGCGCTGAACGCAACCCAGACCTCCCGCGGCGACAAGCCTTTCGCCAATCCCCGCAATGCCGCCGCCGGCTCGTTGCGCCAGCTCGATCCTCGGGTCACCGCCAGCCGCACGCTGAAGTTTTTCGCCTATGCCTGGGGCGAATTGTCCGAACCTCTGGCCGACACCCAGATGGGCGCGCTCGATCACCTGGCCCGGCTGGGTTTTCCCACCAATCCCCTGACCCGGTTGTGCGACAATGTCGATGCGCTGCTGGTCCGCTATGGCGAGATCGTCGAAATGCGCGCAACGCTCGATTACGATATCGACGGCCTTGTCTACAAGGTCAACAGCCTAGCCCTGCAGGAACGCCTCGGCTACCGTTCGACTACGCCCAGATGGGCGATTGCTCATAAATTTCCGGCTGAAACCGCCTGGACCCGGCTGGAAAGGATCGACATTCAGGTGGGCCGCACCGGCGCGCTCAGCCCGGTGGCACGCCTGACCCCGATCACCGTGGGCGGCGTGGTGGTGTCGAACGCGACCCTGCATAACGAGGATTACATCGCCGGGCGCGACGCCGAGGGCAACCCGATCCGCGGCGGGCGCGACATCCGCGAGGGCGACTGGGTCGAGATTTACAGGGCTGGCGACGTGATCCCCAAGATCAAGGACGTGGATCTGAGCCGCCGGCCGCCGGAGGCAAAACCCTATGTGTTTCCGAAGAAATGCCCGGTTTGCGGCTCGGACGCGATTCGCGAGCCGGGGGATTCGGTGCGCCGCTGCACCGGTGGGATCGGCTGCCCGGCCCAGGCGGTCGAGAAGCTGCGCCATTTCGTCAGCCGCGGCGCTTTCGACATCGAAGGTCTGGGCGGCAAGCAGGTCGAGGCCTTCTACAATCTGGGCTGGGTCAGGACGCCGGCCGATATTTTCACCCTGCGCGAACGCCACGGGGCGGCGCTTGTCAAGCTGGAAGGCTGGGGCGAAAAATCCGCCAGCAAGCTTTTTGCCGCGATCGAGGCGCGCCGGGTGATCCCGCTGGCCCGGCTGATCTATGCCCTGGGTATCCGCCATGTGGGCGAGGCCGCGGCCAACCTTTTCGCGCAAAGCTTCACGACCTGGCCCGCCTTCCTGCAGATCGTCGATGCCGCCGAATCGCGGGCGGGCGAGGCCTGGCAGGCGCTTTTGAACATTGACGGGGTGGGCGAGGTCATGGCGACCTCGCTGGTCACCACCTTTCACCAGAAGGTCGAGCGGGAAGCGATTGACCGGCTGGTGGACCAGCTTGTCGAGATCACCCCGGCGCAAGCGCCGCAAACCGACAGCCCGATCGCCGGCAAGACCATCGTCTTTACCGGCAAGCTTGAGCACATGACCCGCGCCGAAGCCAAGGCCCGGGCCGAGGCCATGGGGGCCAGGGTGGCGGGCTCGGTCTCGGCAAGAACTGACCTGGTGGTGGCGGGGCCGGGGGCCGGCTCAAAGGCGCAAAAGGCCGCCAAGCTGGGGGTCGAGGTGATTGACGAGGCGGCGTGGCTGGCGCTGGCAAATGTCCCATGAGCACCCGGCCGGAGATACTCTTCCCGCTGTTTTCCAGCCTTGAAACCCTGGGCGGGGTGGGGGCGAAAACCGCCAGGGCATTTTCGGCCATTGGCATCAATGCCCCGCGCGACCTGTTGTTTTCATTGCCATATTCCGGGATAGACCGGCGTTTTCGCGCCAGCATTCGTGAGGTTTCTCCCCCCGGCGTGGTAACGGTCGAGGTCACGGTCGGCCGCCATGTTCCGCCGGTCTCTCGCGGGCGGCCCTACCGGGTGGAGGTCCGCGATGCGCTGACCGATTTTCAGCTGGTGTTTTTTCACGCCAACGAGGCCTGGCTGAACCGGCATTTGCCCAGCGGGGAAAAGCGCGTTGTTTCCGGAAAGCTGGAACTCTTTGACGGCATTCCCCAGATCGTCCATCCCGATTACATCCTGCCCCCGTTCGAGGCCGGGAAGATCCCGGATTTCGAGCCGGTTTACCACCTGGGCGCGGGGCTTTCGGGCAAGGTTTTCATCCGTGCGGTGGGCGAGGCCCTGGCCCGCCTGCCGGCCTTGCCGGAATGGATTGATCCGGCGCTGAAGGCGCGCGAGCATTGGCCGGACTGGCAGGCAGCGCTGATGGCCGCGCATGCGCCGCAGGGGCCAGATGATCTGGCGCCCTCTGCTCCGGCGCGCCGGCGCCTGGCCTATGACGAATTTTTCGCGCATCAGATGACCCTGGCCCTGGCCCGGGCAAAAATGCGCCGCGCCAAGGGGCGGGTCAGCCGGGCCACCGGGGTCTTGCAGTCGCGGGTGCTCAAGGCGCTGCCCTACAAGCCGACCGAGGCCCAGGCCCGGGCCATGCGCGAGATCGCGGCCGACATGGAATCCGGCCTGCGGATGAACCGCCTGCTTCAGGGGGATGTAGGCGCCGGCAAGACGCTGGTGGCCTTGATGGCGCTGCTGATCGCGATCGAAGCTGGCG
>CAZPDV010000126.1:0-6051 GCA_964585355.1 uncultured Aliiroseovarius sp. | reverse complement strand
TTCATCATCGGGCCGGGCGACCAACGCTTTGCCGACGGCGCGCGGTTCATCATCAAGGCGCGTGACTTCAAGGCCTGGTCGGGCCTGTCCGAGGGGCTGGCCTTTCGCACCAGCCAGGCCATTACCATCGTCACCGCGCTGGTGGTGGTGGCGGCCCTGTTCTGGTTTCTCAACCGTACCCGCACCGGCAAGTCGATGCGGGCGTTTTCCGACAACGAGGACCTGGCGCTCTTGTCCGGCATCAATCCCGAGCGGGTGGTGATGTATACCTGGTTGATCGTGAGCGTGCTGGTGACCGTGGCAGGCGTGCTCTATGGGCTGGACAAGTCCTTCAAGCCATTTACTTATTTTCAGCTGCTGCTGCCAATTTTTGCCAGCGCCATCGTCGGCGGCCTGGGCAACCCGCTGGGCGCCATTGCCGGCGGCTTCGTCATCGCCTTCAGCGAAGTCACCGTCACCTATGCCTGGAAAAAGGTGCTGACCTATCTGTTGCCGGCCGATTGGGCGCCGGACGGGCTGGTGCAGCTTCTGTCCACCGACTACAAGTTCGCGGTTTCCTTCGCCATCCTGGTGGTGGTGTTGCTGATCAAGCCCACCGGGCTTTTCAAGGGGCAAGCGGTATGAGCATCAACTGGAAGAATATCGGGCTTTTCGCCGCGGTTGGCGGGCTGATCCTGACCGCCGGCTTCCTGCAGAGCTGGAACGTGGCGCTGGGGCTGCTCAATGTCGGGCTGATCAGTGCCATCATGGCGCTGGGGGTGAACCTGCAATGGGGCTATGCCGGGCTTTTCAATGTGGGCATCATGGGGTTTGTGGCCCTGGGCGGGCTGGCCACGGTGCTGACCTCGATGCCGCCGGTGGTTGAAGCCTGGCAGGCGGGCGGGCCACGGGTCATTGCCGCGCTGCTGTTTGGCGCCGCGGTGATCGCGGTGGCGGTGCAGGTCTTCAAGCGGCTGCACGGACGCGGGCGCAGCATCGCGCTGCTGGTGGTGCTGGTGGGCGGATTTTTCGCCTATCGGGCGTTGTTCGACCCGGCCGTTGCCGCGATCGAGGCCGTGAACCCCGCCGCCACCGGCTATCTTGGCGGGCTGGGCCTGCCGATCCTCGTGTCCTGGGGGGTGGGCGCGCTGTTTGCCGCCGGGGCCGCCTGGGCGATCGGCAAGACCGCGCTGGGCCTGCGCTCGGACTACCTGGCCATCGCCACGCTGGGGATCGCCGAAATCATCATCGCGGTTCTGAAAAACGAGGACTGGCTGGCGCGCGGGGTGAAGAACGTGGTCGGCCTGCCCCGCCCGGTGCCCTATGAGATCGACCTGCAGAACTCGGCCGCCTTCGTGGCGCGGGCCCAGGCGCTGGGGCTCGACCCGGTGACCGCCTCGACCCTGGCGGTCAAGCTGTCTTATGCCGGGCTGTTCGCGGTGGTGCTGCTGGTGCTGATCTGGATGAGCCAGAAGGCGCTCAACAGCCCCTGGGGCCGGATGATGCGCGCCATTCGCGACAATGAAGAGGCGGCCGAGGCCATGGGCAAGGACGTGACCGGGCGGCATTTGCAGATCTTCATCCTGGGGGCGGCGGTCTGTGGCATGGCCGGGGCGATGCTCACCACCATGGACGGGCAGCTCACCCCCGGCACCTATAACCCGCTGCGCTTTACCTTCCTGATCTGGGTGATGGTGATCGTCGGCGGCTCGGGCAACAACTGGGGCGCGGTGCTGGGCGGCTTCCTGATCTGGTTCTTCTGGGTCGAGGTCGAGCCGATCGGCAATTTCATCATGGGGCTGATCACCGCGGGGATGGCGGACGGCTCGCCGCTCAAGGCGCATCTGCTGGAATCGGTGGCGCATATGCGGCTGCTGACCATGGGGGTGATCCTGCTTCTGGTGCTGCGGTTCAGCCCGCGCGGGTTGATCCCCGAGAAGTGAGCGCGGGCTTTGCCATCCTGATCCCGGCGGCGGGGGCGGCGCGGCGGATGCGCGGGCGCGACAAGTTGCTGGAGCCGGTGGCAGGCGGCGTGCCGCTGCTCGGCGAGCGGGTCGCGGCGGCGCGCGCCACCGGCCTGCCGGTGCTGGTGGCGCTGCCGCCCCAGGCCCAGGCCCGCTGGACCTGCGCCAAGGATGCGCAAATTATCGAGGTCGCACCGGAAAACGGCATGGGCGGTTCGATCGCCGCGCTGGTGCGCGCCCTGCCCCCGGATATCGACGGCGCCATGATCCTGCCCGCCGACATGCCCGACATCAGCCCCGACGACATGCGCGCGGTGCTGGCAGGCTTTGCCCCGGAGCAGGTGGTGCGCGGGGCCAGCGCCGATGGCCAGCCCGGCCACCCGGTGCTGTTTCCCCGCCGGTTTTTTGCCCGCCTGGCCCGGCTATCCGGCGATGACGGCGCCCGCGCGGTGCTTAGGGGGGCGCGGGTCCGGCTGGTGCCGTTGCCGGCAGAGCACGCCCTGACCGACCTTGACACGCCCGAGGATTGGGCCCGCTGGCGGGCGCGTCAGGCCTGAAACCCGTCGCGGTCAAGCAGGCGGGTCTCGCGCCGGTTCAGACGCAGCCACTCATCTGCATAAGCCGCCAGCCCGGCCTCGTACCGCAGGCTGGGCACGGCCTGCTCAACCGCCTGCGCGGCCGCGGCATCGCGCCGGCGCAGCCCCGCCATGTCGGGCACGAAACTTGCCAGCCACAGCCCCTGCACCCGGATCACTTCCAGCCGGTCGAACAACAGGTGCAGCCAGGGCGCGTCAGGCCGCCCCTGGGCCGGGCCGATACCGGGCAGATGGGTCAGGTCGGACGCCTTGCACAGCACCTCGCGGCCGGCAAAAAGCACTTCGTTCATGGCGTGGCGCAGCAGCAGATGCTGGTCCGCGGCCAGCAGTGCCTGGCCGTGTCGCGCCGATCTGCCAAAGGCGTCGGCAGTGACCCGCACCGCCGCGGGATCAGAGCCCCGGCGCTGTTCCAGCCCGACCCAGAGCAGCGGGCGAAAACCGTGGTCGCGCGTGCGCACCAGATCCCCCGCGGCCAGCGCCCCGGCCGGGACCGGGCCGCGATCGGTTTCCACCAGAACATGCGGCGCAAGCCCGCCCTGATAGCCGGGGCCGGGCCGGGGCTGGCGCGCCACCGGCAGCGGCGCGCGCGCCCAGACCGGCCCGGTCTCCATGGCATATTCCAGATCTGCATTGGCCACCCGAAACATGGCACCCTCATATCTTCCATCCTCTGCCAGTCTAGCCGCAAACCGTGACTGATTGATGAAGACAACAAGGTATCTGATCGGGTTTTCGTTTCGATTTTCGCTTTATTCTCAGGTTCAGCGCCGGAATCGTCGCATTTTTGCCAACACTCCACCGCAAAACCGCTTGCCAACGCAACAGCCGGCCCACGATGTGGACCGGCCTTGCCGCCGGGCAGCCCCCGCCCCGGCAGTCGGTACGGCCCGCGGCGGCGCGCCCCGGGCCAGCTGCATTACTTGAGCAGGATCCTGGCCTCGTGCTTTTTCAGGGTGCGCCTCGCGGCGGCATAGGCCTTCAGCCCCTCGGTCTTTTCCAGCTCGGGGAACAGTTCGAAGATCTCTGCCCGCTGGGCATTGCCCACCCCCTTGAGCGAATAGTCGCCGGGCTGGAAGCTCTCGGTCCAGGCGCCGTTGGACAGCACCACCTCGTGATTGTCGAACATGAAGTGGATATAGGAGGTGCCCATCGTGTCCACCTTGTGGATGCCCTTGTTGTCGATCAGGTGCTTGGCGGCAACCAGCACTTCGCGCTCTTCAAAATAAAGCGCGGTGCGGTCATTGGCCACCAGCACCCGGTGGTTGGGGCTGACCATGATATCGCGTTCGGGCAGGCCGTTGCCCAGCGCGCCGGCCTGGATCAGGATCGGCTTGAGGTGCTCGGCCACGGCGAAATCCCGCCAGCCCATCTTCTTTTCCCCGGCCCAGCGGATTTCCTGAATGCCGTTGTCGCGGGTGATCACCTTGTCGCCCACCCGCAGGCTCTCGACCGGGCGTTCGCCCCGGGGGGTGGCGATCATCGTGCCCGGCGTGAAACAGGGGATGATTTCCTCGATTTCCTCGAACTGGAGGGTGCCGGTCTCGTTCCCGTCGGCATCGAAATAGGTGACAAAGCCATCGACGCCGTTGCCATTGCTGTCAGGCCCGGTCACCGTCACCGAAAGCGAGCCGCCCGGCGCCACCGAGCCGGTCAGGTCGAGCGTGTCATGGTCCACCCCGCCGGCGCCGCCATCCACCGTGTCGCCGGCATTGAGGTTCACGAAAGTGTCCGCGTCGGCCCCGCCCAGAAGCGTGTCATCGCCGGCGCCGCCATCAATCAGGTCGTTGTCAACACCGCCGTCGATGGTATCGTCGCCGGCATCGCCATAGAGCATGTCGGCATCGTCCTGGCCATAGATGGTATCGTCGCCCGCGCCGCCATGGATCACGTCGATGCCGTTCTCCGGCACCGGGTCGCCAATCGGATAAAGGTCGCCCGGCTGGTCCACATCCGGGATGTTGAGCGCATCGGTCCCCGGCCCCATGCCGCCATAGATGGTGTCGTCGCCGGCGCCGCCGTCGATGCTGTCGGAACCATGGCCGCCGATGATGGCATCGTCGCCCGCGCCGCCATGGATGGTGTCGTCATCCAGCCCGCCATCAATCTTGTCGTCGCCGGACCCGCCAAAGATCAGGTCCTGGTCGTCGCCGGTGGTGATGGTGTCGTTGCCGGCGCCGCCATGCACCTCGTCGCGGTCGTCAAAGGGGTCGGCATCCGGCGCAATCACCCCCGGCCAGCCGTAATCGGACGCCGGCGCCGCACCGGAAGTGTCGATCACGTCATCGCCATTGCCGCCATGCACCAGGTCGGCCCCGTCGCCGCCGATAATGGTGTCGTCGCCGGCATTGCCACGCAGAACGTCATCGCCGGTATTGCCTTCGATATGATCGTCGCCATTACCGCCGTCGATGGCATCATCCCCGGCGCCGCCATACAGCATGTCGTCGCCGGCATTGCCGCTGATGGTATCGTCGCCCTCGTCGCCGAAAATGCTGTCATCGCCATTGCCGCCATGCAGGAAATCGTCGCCCTCGCGGCCATGCAGAAGATCGTCACCGGCCTGACCGTAAACCGTGTCATCGCCGCTGCCGGCATCCACATCGTCGTTGCCGGCCCCGGCATGAATCGTGTCATCGCCGCCATAGGCCTCGATCACGTCATCGTCATTGCCGGACGGGTTGTCGCCATGATCCACCAGATCGCCTTCCGGGTCGCCGGTATAGGCAATGTCGATCAGGTCGTCGCCGGCGCTGCCCTCGACCACGTAATCGGGGCCGCCGCCATTGCCCACGGTCACGGTCACGGTGCCGGTGGCGGTGGCATCGTTGCTGTCACGCACCGTATAGGTGATGGTGTCGGTGCCCTCGAACCCCGGATTGGGGTGATAGGTGATGGTGCCGTCGTCATTGACCTCGACCCAGCCATGCTCGGCCCCCGGCACGCCGTAAAGGCCGAAATCGTCGCCATCCGGGTCGCTGTCATTTGAAAGAACGTCAATGACCACATCCGTGCCGATCGCGGTCTCGGCCGTGTCGTCCTGGGTAACGGGTGCGTGGTTCAGCCAGTCGTTCATTTCAGGTGTCCTTTCAGGAAGTGCAGACCCATCTGGGGCGCGCTGTTGCGTGTTCCGGTATGTGGCAACCATGCTTTCGGCAGCATCGGTCCGACCTCTCACTCTGTTCCGCCCCGCCTGCCTGACCCGGTATCCGAGCCGCCTGCATGGACCGTCCGATTGATGAGGAGAGTTCCGGCCAAGCCGGGAGTGACGCGCCAGAGCCCCGCTCCGCTGCGCCTCTGCACATGATCCGATGTATTCCACACGCGATCACATGCGCTCTCCACGAAATCCGTGGTCGTGCATGCGGCCGCCCCCGTGGCCAGTCAGACATTGCCCCCCAGTTGGGCAGGTTCTTTCTACCTTTTTGCCCGGCCGGGCCCAAGCGAAAATCGACCAAAACATGGCAAGGACAAGGCAACATGGTTAATTCTGCGCCGAATTTCGCCCGATACCG
>CAZPDV010000125.1:0-6103 GCA_964585355.1 uncultured Aliiroseovarius sp. | reverse complement strand
CTGCGCGTCATCCACCGGGTTGACCGGGAAATAGCCGCCCTTGACGCCGGGGCGGTGGCCGGTATTGCCCATTTCGTATTCGGTATCGGTGTTCCACGAGGCATCAATCGCATCCACCTCGTAGGAGACCTTGTTCATGCCGACATTGTAGCGCACATCGTCGAACAGGAAGAACTCGGCCTCGGGGCCGAAATAGGCCACGTCGCCAATGCCCGACGCCTTGAGATAGGCCTCGGCCTTCTCGGCGGTGGAGCGCGGGTCGCGCTCATAGGCCTCGCCGGTATCGGGCTCGACGATCGAGCAGTGCAGGGCCAGGGTCTTTTCCGCATAGAACGGGTCGATATAGGCGCTGTCGGTGTCGGGCATCAGCTTCATGTCGCTGGCCTCGATCGACTTCCAGCCGGCAATGGAGGAGCCGTCGAACATGAAACCCTCTTCGAGGAAATCCTCGTCAACCTGGTCGGCCATCACCGTCACATGTTGCAGCTTGCCGCGCGGGTCGGTGAAGCGGATGTCAACGTAAGCCACGTCTTCATCCTTGATCGTCGCAAGAACGTCCTTGATGCTCATTATATGGTCCTTTCTGAGTGAGTGCGGGGGGCCGGTGCCTATACGGCGTCGAGCCCGGTTTCTCCGGTGCGGATGCGCACCGCCTGTTCGATCTCCGAGACGAAAATCTTGCCGTCGCCGATCTTGCCGGTATTGGCGGCCTCGGTAATGGCCTCGATGGCGGCGTCCACCATGTCGGCGGGCAGCACCACCTCGATCTTGACCTTGGGCAGGAAATCGACCACGTATTCGGCGCCGCGATAAAGCTCGGTATGGCCCTTCTGGCGGCCAAAGCCCTTGACCTCGATCACGCTCAGCCCCGAAACCCCGATTTCCTGCAGCGCCTCTTTCACCTCGTCCAGCTTGAACGGCTTGATGATGGCCTCGATCTTTTTCATGTGCTCCCCCATGGCGCCGGTCTCGGGGCTGAAAGATCACTTTCCGCGGCGGGCTGCAATTGGATAGGATGGGGGCGAGGGGCGAGAGCGCCGAAAAAAGCGGCGAACGCCTAAAAATTATGCGCAATGCGCAAAAAGCGCGCAGAAATGAAACGGAAGGCCGGGGCATGACCGAGATTCTGACCGCCGCGCAGATGCGGGCGATTGAGCAGGCGGCGATTGAGTCGGGGCGGGCAAGCGGGCTTGAGCTGATGGAGCGCGCCGGCAAGGGGGTGGTCGAGGCGGTTTTCGAGGCCTGGCCCGAGCTGGCCGGGCGCGCGGGCCGGGCGGTGGTGCTGTGCGGGCCGGGCAATAATGGCGGTGACGGTTTCGTGGTGGCGCGCCTGCTGACCGCGCGCGGCTGGCAGGTGGAGCTCCGGCTTTTCGGCGCGCCGGACCGGCTGCCCCCGGATGCGCGGCGCAATTTCGAGCGTTGGAACGGGCCGGTGCTCGCGCTGACGTCGCCGCCCGCGCCGGCGCCGGAGGCCGACCTGCTGGTGGATGCGCTTTTTGGCACCGGGCTGAGCCGAGCGATCGAGGACCCGGTGCTGAAGGCATGGCTTGGGCGAATTTCGGCGGCGACGGCGGCGGAGGGGCGCCTGAAAACCGTGGCGGTGGATATTGCCTCGGGCCTGTGCGCCGATAGCGGGCGAATCCTGGGCGCGGCGGCGCAGGTGATGTTGAGCGTGAGCTTTCACCGCCCCAAATGTGGCCATTTCCTGGGGGCGGGGCTGGGGCATTCGGGCCGGCTGGTGGTGGCGGATATCGGGCTGGAAGGGCAGGCGCCGGGGCCGGTGGCGCGGCTGCTGGGGCCGCCGGATGCCGGGGCGCTGGGCAAGCGGCTGGAGGGGCATAAATACAGCCATGGCCATGCGCTGATCCTGGCCGGGCCGGCGGGCAGGGGCGGCGCGGCCCGGCTGGCGGCGCGCGGGGCGCTGCGCATCGGGGCGGGGGCGGTGACCCTGGGGGTGCCGCCCGCGGCGCTGACGGAAAACGCGGCGCAGGTGACCGCGATCATGCTGGCGGAAATCGACGAGGCCGGCACCCTGGCCGAGCTTTTGCGCGACGCGCGGATCAAGGCGCTGTGCCTGGGGCCGGGGCTGGGGCAGGCGCGGGCGCGGGCGCTGGTGCCCGCGGCTTTGGCGGCGGGGCGGGCCTGTGTGCTGGATGCAGATGCGCTGAGCGGTTACATGAAAAATCCATCGCAACTATTTGAAAATACGTATGATAATACGATCTTGACACCACATGCGGGCGAGTTTGCCCGGCTCTTTCCCGATCTTGCCGAGCGGTTGCGCGCGCCGGCGGTGCGGGGCCCGGCCTTTTCCCGGCTGGAAGCCACCCGCGCGGCAGCGGCGCGGGCGGGGGCGGTGGTGGTGTTCAAGGGGCCGGACACGGTGATCGCCGCCCCGGACGGGCGCGCAATGGTGCATGCGCGCCCCGCCCCCTGGCTGGCCACCGCCGGGTCGGGCGACGTGCTGGCCGGGTTCATTGCCGGGTTGCTGGCGCGGGGATGGGGGGCGATGGCGGCGGCCGGGGCGGGGGTCTGGCTCCATGCCGAATGCGCGCGCCGCTTCGGCCCCGGCCTGATTGCCGAGGACCTGCCCGAGGCGCTGCCGCAGGTCTTGCGGGATCTTGGGGTTTGAGCGCGGCCGGGGTCAGGCCGCCAGACGCTCGGCCCCATCGGCATAGATGATCTCGGGCCGGTCGAAATGCAGGGAAAAGCCCCCTGGCCCCGAGACGATCGCGCGCAGGATGCGCATGCCGGCGCGGGTGATGATGCGGTCGCCCTCGCTCAGATATTCGACCGGCAGGGCGCCGTCGAGGGTATAGATGATGGTGCCCGGCGCGATACCGGGCGGGCACGGCAGCGCCATGCCTGCATTCTGGTGGGCCATTTTCGCCTCGTTTCCATGACTGCTCGTGTTTTTTACCAGACATAAACGAAAATTCGGTTAAGCGCCAAGGATTTCCTGCCTTTCCCCCTCGCCCCGGGCAAAACGGTTTGCTATAGGCGCTCGCAGGCGGGTGTGGCGGAACTGGTAGACGCACCAGATTTAGGTTCTGGCGCCGCAAGGCGTGGGGGTTCGAGTCCCTTCACCCGCACCATGCACGGGCTTTGCCCCGGGGGGCGCATTTTGCCTTGCACCCCGCCGCCTGCGCCCCTAGAAGGGCGGCTGAAATGCAGGCCGGGGTTCCCGGCCTTTTTGGACGTGAAAAGGACAATGCCAATGCCGGTGACCGAGACCCTGAACGAAGGCCTGAAGCGTGGCTACAAACTGGTGGTCAAGGCCGCCGATCTGGATGCCAAGGTTGACGAAAAGCTGAAAGAAGCCCAGCCCGATATCGAGATGAAGGGCTTTCGCAAGGGCAAGGTGCCGCTGGCGCTGCTGAAGAAGCAATATGGCGACCGCCTGATGGGCGAAGTCATGCAGGAAGCCATCGACAGCGCCATGGGCGCGCATTTCGAGGCAAGCGGCGACCGCCCGGCGATGCAGCCCGAGGTCAAGGTGACCAACGAGGAATGGAAGCCGGGCGACGACGTGGAGGTGGCGTTCAGCTATGAAAAGCTGCCGGAGATTCCCGAGGTCGATCTGAAGGGCATTTCGCTTGAGAAGCTGGAGGTCAAGCCCGGCGACAAGGAGGTGGACGAGGCGCTGGAGAAGCTGGCCGAGAACGCCCAGGCGTTCGAGGACCGCAAGAAGGGGTCGAAGGCGAAAGACGGCGATCAGGTGGTGATCGACTTTCTGGGCAAGGTGGATGGCGAGCCGTTCGAGGGCGGCGCCGCCGAGGACTTCCCGCTGGTGCTGGGCTCGGGCAGTTTCATCCCCGGTTTCGAAGAGGGCCTGATCGGGGCCAAGGCCGGCGATGAACTGGACGTGAAGGTGACCTTCCCGGCCGATTACGGCGCCGAGAACCTGGCCGGCAAGGATGCGGTGTTTGAATGCAAGGTGAAGGCGGTCAAGAAGCCGGTTCCGGCCAAGATCGACGATGAGCTGGCCAAGAAGTTCGGGGCCGACGATCTTGAGGCGCTCAAGACCCAGATCCGCGAGCGGCTGGCCGACGAATACAAGGGCGCGGCCCGCGCGGTGATGAAGCGCGCGCTGCTGGACGCGCTGGACGAGAAGGTGAGCTTCGACCTGCCGGAAAGCCTGGTCGAGGAAGAAGCCAGGCAGATTGCCCACCAACTGTGGCATGACGAGCATCCCGACGAGCACGGCCATGACCACCCCGAGATCGAGGTGAGTGACGAGCATCGCAAGCTGGCCGAGCGCCGGGTCAAGCTGGGCCTGCTGCTGGCCGAGCTGGGCCGCAAGAACGAGATCGAGGTCAGCGACGCCGAAATGACCCAGGCGGTGATGAACCAGGCCCGGCAATATCCGGGGCAGGAGCGGGAATTCTTTGAATTCGTGCAGCAGAACCCGCAGGTCCGCCAGCAGATCCAGGCGCCGCTGTTCGAGGACAAGGTGGTGGATTATGTCTTTGAACTGGCCGAGGTGACCCCCAGGGAAGTCTCGAAGGAAGAGCTGGAAAAGGCAATCGAGGCGCTTGAGGAAGAATAAGCCCGGCGCCAGCCCGAAAATACCGGCCGCCCCTGATCGGGGCGGCTTTTTTGTGCCTCTGGCGCGTTTCCCCCCTGTAAATCCGCCGCCGCGGTGCCAATATCAGGGGAAAGCCGCAGACAGGCGCCAATCGGTGCCATAAGCTGCTGTGGCACAAGGTGAAACAGAATTGAGAGCGCAGATGAGCACAGACCCATATGAAGCGCTGGGCGTGAAGAAAACGGCGACCGATGCCGAGATCAAGAAAGCCTATCGCAAGATCGTCAAGACCAGCCACCCGGACATCAACCCGGATGATCCTGGCGCCGAGGCGCGCTTCAAGGCCGCGTCGGCCGCCTATGACCTGCTTAAGGATCCCGAGAAGCGGGCGCGGTTCGACCGCGGCGAGATCGACGCCTCGGGGCAGGAGCGGCCCGAGCATCACTTCTATAACCAGTATGCCGGCGCCGGCGGCAACCCGTATCGCGGCGCCCAGGATTTCGGCGGCCAGTCCTTTGATGATTACGAGGACATGTCGAGCTTTTTCGAGGATTACCTGCGCGGGCGCGGCGGCGCCGGTTTCGGGCGCGGCGGTGGCGGCGCGGGCTTTGGCGGGCAGGAATTTCACGCCCATGGCGCCGACCGGCAATATCGGCTGGAAGTGCCGTTCATGGATGCGGTTCTGGGGGCGACCACCCGCATCACCCTGCCGGATGGCAAGGCGCTTGAGGTCAATATCCCGCGCGGCATCAAGGATGGGCAGACCCTGCGGCTCAAGGGCAAGGGCGAGCCGGGCATCGGCAAGGGCCAGCCGGGGGACGCGCTGATTACCGTGCATGTGACCCCGCACCCCACCTTCAAGCGCGATGGCAACGACATTCGCGTGGTGCTGCCGATCACCATTGACGAGGCCATTCTCGGCGCCAAGGTCGAGGTGCCGACCATCACCGGCAAGGTCAAGGTGACCATTCCCAAGGGCGCCTCCAGCGGCCAGACCCTGCGGCTCAAGGGCAAGGGGGTGCTGCCGCGCAAGGGCAAGCGGGGCGACCAGTTGGTGGAGCTCAAGATCGTGTCGCCGAAGGTGGATGACGATCTGGTGAAATGCATGGAGGAATGGCGCAGGAAACATTCCTATGATCCGCGCAAGGGGATGAAGATATGAGCAGGATCTATACGCGAAAGGAGCTGATCGCGCGGGTGCCGGGGCTGACCGGCCCGCGGCTGGTGCGGTTCATCGAGGCGGAAATCGTCACCCCGGTTCAGCGCACGCCCGAGCCGGTCTTTCATCCGATCGACCTGGCCCGGCTGGAACTGGCCTGCGAACTGGCCGATCAGTTCGACCTGAACGCCGATGCGCTGGGGCTGGTGCTGTCGCTGGTGGACCAGCTGCACGGGGTGCGTGGCGAGCTGCACGCGCTGATGCGCGCGGTGGCGGCCCAGCCGGCAGAGATCCGCGCCCGCATCGGGGCGGCCCTGCAGGAGGCGCGCGCGCGGGAGTAGCGCGCCGCATCGCGGCTTGCGGTTCTTGGTCCAACGCCATAGGCTCCCCTTGAATTTTTCAAAGGGGGATTGGAA
>CAZPDV010000124.1:0-6167 GCA_964585355.1 uncultured Aliiroseovarius sp. | reverse complement strand
TTGCGCACCTCGTGCTGGCTCTTGCCGCAGAACGAGCAATAGAGGGTGTTCTTGCTGTCGCTACCGGAGGAATTGTTCGCCATATCTGCTTCCCTGAGCCTTCGCCCTTGTCAAATCCGGCCCCGAAGGCCGCGTCCCCCACTTGCACCCAGCTTAAGCGAGGTGGGAAAGGGGCACAATCTCAAAGTTGCGGGCAAATTGCCCGGTCGGTCACGCTTCGCCTTCGTCCTTTGCCCGATTTTCCACGATGTCGTCGATCAGCCCCCAGTCCCTGGCTTCGGTCGCATCCATGAACTTGTCGCGCTCCAGCGCCTCTTCGACCTCCTTGAGCGAGCGGCCGGTATGATGCTCATAGATCCTGTTGAGCCGGTCCTTGAGCTTCTGGGTTTCCTGGGCATGGATCATGATGTCGGTGGCCTGCCCCTGATAGCCGCCAGAGGGCTGGTGCACCATGATGCGCGCATTGGGCAGGGCCACCCGCATGCCCGGCTCGCCGGCAGCCAGCAGCAGCGACCCCATGGAGGCCGCCTGACCGATGCAGACGGTGGCCACCTTGGGCTTGATATATTGCATCGTGTCGTAGATCGACAGGCCCGCGGTCACCACCCCGCCCGGCGAATTGATGTACATCGAGATTTCCTTGCTCGGGTTCTCGGCCTCGAGAAACAGCAGCTGGGCGACGATGATCGTTGCCATTTCGTCGTGGATCGGCCCGGAGACGAAGATGATCCGCTCCTTGAGCAACCGCGAGAAGATGTCATAGCGGATCGAGCCGCGCGAGGTGGTTTCCTCGACCGTGGGAATGATGAAACCCGTGGGCTGGGCCAGTGAATTGTGCATGGGGTCTTGCATGTCGCGCCTGCTCCTGTCGCTTTGGGCGGTTCGCCCGTATCCGCCCGAGTCTTAATCGCGCGCGGGGCGACCTGCAAGGCCGCGCGCGCATCGCGTGAACAGGGTTGAACGAGATTGGTAAATATTTCGTTGCCAGAGCGGAATTTTCTGCCGGGCGCGCGGATTATTGCGGGCTCAGCCCGCGCAGGCGCTCCGAGCGGCGGCGCAGCAGTTCCACCGCCGTCAGCAGCCCGATCGAGATGATCACCAGGATCGTCGCCACCGCCAGGATGGTCGGGCTGATCTGTTCGCGGATGCCGGAAAACATCTGGCGCGGGATGGTGCGCTGCTTCACATCTGCCAGTTGCAGCACCACCACCACTTCGTCAAACGAGGTGATGAAGGCAAACAGCGCCCCCGAGATCACGCCGGGCAGGATCAGCGGCATCTGGATCTTGAAGAAGGTCCTGATCGGGTCCGCCCCCATATTGGCCGCCGCCTGGGTCAGGCTCTTGTCAAAACCCACCAGGGTCGCGGTGACGGTGATGATCACGAAGGGCGTGCCCAGCACCGCATGCGCCAGGATGATGCCGATATAGGTCTTGGCCAGCCCGATATCGGAAAAGAAGAAGAACAGCCCCGAGGCGGTAATCACCAGCGGCACGATCATCGGGCTGATCAGCAGCGCCATGATGCCCCGGCGCCACGGCATTTCCGAGCGCGACAGGCCGATCGCCGCCAGCGTGCCCAGCGCGGTGGCCAGGATGGTGGCGAAGAACCCGATGAAAAACGAGTTCTTGATCGAGCGGATCCACTGCGCGTTGGCCCACATGTCGGCCCACCATTCGGCGCCGGTGGCATTCGGGTTGGCCATGCCGTTCTGCAGGATGTCGCGATACCAGCGCAGGGAAAATCCGGCGGGGTCGAAATGCAGCATTTCCGGGGTGAAGCTGAAATAGGGCTCGACGTTGAAGGAAAGCGGGATCAGGATGATGATCGGGGTGATCAGGAACACGAAGATCAGACCGCAGATGGTGCGGAAGGTATAGAACCACAGCACCTGCCCGGTGGTGGCATAGGGCGGCAGGTTGAGCCGGTAATTGCCCGAGCTCAGCCACAGCGCCATGCGCCCGACAAAATAGCCGATCAGCGCCATCAGCACCCCATAGGACAGGCCCACCAGGGTCCAGCCGATCAGGAAGAACAGCGCCGCCGTGCCGAAGCCCGCGACCTTGCGGTTTTCGGTCAGGGTCACCAGCGCAAAGGCGGTGGCGGCAAAGATCAACGCCCCCAGCGCGGCGTAGGGCAAAAACAGGTGGCGCACCCCCTGGGCGGTCAGAAACCCGGCCAGCGCGCCGAACCCCCCGGTCCAGGCCAGCGTGAACCAGAGCGGCGGTTTCGGCGGTATGTATCTGTAATCACCGGACATTTCGCTCATCCCAGTTTCATGTTGTCAATGCCGATAAACCGGTCATAGAGCCAGAACAGGAACAACACGAAAACCAGCAGCACCAGCCCGATCGCGGCGGCCAGGTTCCAGTTCAGGCTCTTGCGCATGTGGAAGTCGATGATGTTGGAAATCATCTGCCCGTCCTGCCCGCCGACCAGCGCCGGGGTGATGTAATAGCCGATGGCAAGGATGAAAACCAGCAGCGCCCCGGCCCCGATCCCCGGCACGCTCTGCGGAAAATAGACCCGCCAGAACGCGGTCCAGTTGGTCGCCCCCATGGACTTGGCGGCGCGCACATAGGAGGGCGGGATCGTCTTCATCACCGAATAGAGCGGCAGGATCATGAAGGGCAACAGGATATGGGTCATGGCGATCAGGGTGCCGGTCTTGTTGTAGATCAGCGAAAAGCGTTGATCGTCGCTGGTCAGCCCGAACAGGACGAACAGATCGTTCATCACCCCCTCGCTCTGCAACATGGCGATCCAGGCGGTGGTGCGCACCAGCAGCGAGGTCCAGAACGGCAACAGCACCAGGATCAGGAGCAGGTTCGAGGTCCGGGTCGGCAGGGTCGAAAGCAGATAGGCCACCGGATAGCCCAGGATCAGCGTCGCCATGGTGACGATGAAGCTGATCTCGAGCGTGCGCAGGAACAGCTTGATATGGATGCGGCGGTTTTCGTCCTGCCTCTGGAACGAGCCATCGGCGTTGTACTTGATATCCAGCGCCGCCGCCACATAGCTGGGATTCCAGCGTTGCGAGGCCACCTTGATCGCCTCCCAGGTGGCCGGATCCTGCCAGCGGCGGTCCAGATCCATCAGCGCCTCCAGATAGGGCGGCTCAAGCCGGGCGGCCTTGCGCGCGCTCTTGGTGAAAAGCGACCGGGTGCCGGATTGCTCGCGGTTGACCCGGGTGGCGACCTGGCCGATGGTCTTGTTCTTGCGCGCGGCGATCAGGTCCTTGACCATGGCCGCGGCCATTTCCTCGGTGATCGGGGCATGGCCATCCCAGCTTTTCATCGCCGCGGTCGAGGCCGGCATCATCGACGCATAGCGGTCATCGTAAACCGCCTGGGTCAGCAGCACGATGATCGGGATGATGAAGGCCACGATGATGAAGGCCAGCAGCGGAAAGACCAGGCCGAAGGCGCGGGCGCGCGAGCGGAACATGGCCCGCGCCAGCTTGCGCTTGAGCGGCATGCCGTCAGCGGCAACAAGGGGGCCGGAAGGGGTCTCGCTCATGGGCGCGCCTCTGCTCTGATCATCCAAAAAATTCAGTCGGTTGGCAGGGGGGCGGCGGCCCGCCCCCCGGATTGGTACGGGTTACTGGGCAAGCCAGGCGTTGAAACGCTCGTTCAGCTCGTCCTGATTGTCGGCCCAGAACTCGAAATCGTTCTGGATCGCGGTCTTGAAGTTTTCCGGCGCGGTCGGCATCTGCGCCTTCATGTCGATCGACGGATCGGTGGCATAGGTGCCGATCAGCGCGTTCGAGCTCTTGCGCGCCGGGCCGTAGGATATCCAGCGGGCCTGCTCGGCCAGCTGCTCGGTCGCGGTCGAAAAGGCCAGGAAGTCCATCGCCAGATCCTTGTGCGGCGCCCCCTTCGGAATCGCCCACAGATCGAGGTCATAGATCTGGTTGTCCCAGACGATCTTGAAGGGCTTGTGCTCGGCGGCGATGGCGTTGAAGATCCGCCCGTTATAGGCGGTGGTCATGGCCACTTCGCCATCGGCCAGAAGCTGCGGCGGCTGGGCGCCGGCTTCCCACCAGACAACGCTGTCCTTGATGGTGTCGAGCTTGGCGAAAGCCCGGTCCACCCCCTCGGGCGTGCTCAGAACCTCATAGATCTGGTCGGCCGGAACCCCATCGGCGGCCAGCGCCATTTCCAGGTTGGCCTTGGGCGTCTTGCGCATGCCGCGCTTGCCGGGGAATTTCTCAAGGTCGAAGAAATCCGCGATGGTGGTCGGGCCATTGGGCATGGCGCTGGTGTCATAGGCAAAGATCGTGGACCAGACGATGTTGGCCACGGCGCAATCGGTAATGGCGCCGGGGATGAAATCCTCGGTGGCCGGGGTGCCATCGGGCGCCGGCGGCAGGATCGAGGGGTCGATCTCTTCCAGCAGGCCCTCGTCACAGCCGCGCACCGCGTCCGACAGTTCCACGTCAACGATGTCCCAGGTGACGTTGCCGCTCTCCACCTGGGCCTTCACCTCGGCCAGGCCGCCGGAATAATCTTCCGACAGGATGGTGTTGCCGGTCTTGGCGATCCACGGCTTGTGATAGGCTTCGATCTGCGACTTGGTATAGGCGCCCCCCCAGCTGACGACGGTCAGCTCTTCCGCCGAGGCGGCCCCGCCTGCGACGACCAGCGCGGTGGTGGCCATAAGTGTCTTGGTCAGTTTCATGTGCTACTCCCTATGTTTCCCGGATCATTTTTGGCGCCCCCTCCGGGCAGGCAGGCGCCAGGCTCACGCTCACGCGTCCAGCGCGCGGCAATCTTGCGGCAGCCAGCCGATCTCGATCTGCTGGCCGGGTGTCAGGCGCTCCACATCCGGGGCGTTGCGGGTCTTGATGATGAAATCGTCCTTGCCCGCCACCTTCAGACGGGTGCGGAAAATATCGCCCATATAGACGAATTCCAGCACCTCGGCCTTGAGCGTATGCGCGCCCTCCCGGATACGGCTCCTGTTGTACTCCACCCGCTCCGGGCGGATCGACACGCGGGTGCGCTCGCCCACCTTGTGGACATTGACCGCCTTGGCGTCGATCACCTCGCCATCGTCCAGCCTGACGGTGCACAAATCGCCGTCAATCGCCTCAACAACGCCTTCCAACGTGTTGTTTTCCCCGATAAATTGCGCAACGAACGAATTCATCGGCTCTTCATAGAGCTTGTCCGGCGGCGCCAGTTGCTGAATCCGGCCATCATCGAACACCGCCACGTTGTCGGACATGGTAAGCGCCTCGGTCTGGTCATGGGTGACATAGACCACGGTAATGCCAAGCTGGTGCGCCAGGTTGGTGATCTCGAACTGCATGTGCTCGCGCAACTGCTTGTCGAGCGCGCCCAGGGGCTCGTCCATCAGGACCAGCTCGGGCTCGAACACCAGGGCGCGGGCAAGCGCGATGCGCTGCTGCTGGCCGCCGGAAAGCTGTGCCGGGCGGCGGTTGATGAAATCGCCCATCTGCACCATGTCCAGCGCGCGTTTGACCTTGGCCTCGCGCTCGGACTTGCCCATGTTGCGCACTTCCAGCGGAAAGGACAGGTTTTCGCCCACCGTCATATGCGGAAACAGCGCATAATTCTGAAACACCATGCCGATGCCGCGCTTGTGCGGCGGGATGTTGTTGATCGGCCGACCGTCCAGCAGGATATCGCCATGGGTGGCGGTCTCGAAACCGGCCAGCATCATCAGGCAGGTGGTCTTGCCCGAGCCCGACGGCCCCAGCATGGTCAGGAATTCCCCCTTGGCGATGGACAGGTTGAGGTCCTTGACCACCAGAACCTCGCCGTCATAGCTTTTCTGCACATGGTCGAACACGACGAAGCCGTCGTTCGTATCACTCTTGGCCAAATTGACCCCCCTGGTCCCGCTTCGGGTTTCTCTGCGAGGATCAGAGAACACGATCGGCGGGCGCATTTCAACCGGAATCCGCCTGTTTGCGACATGGATGCGACGCTTTTGCACGATCTTGCCGGCCTGAAGGCCTCATTGCATGCTCTGACCCATGGGGAACCGGGGGCGTCCGGGGCCGGGGCCGGCCTGCCAATTCCCGGCTTGATCCGGGACACGGGGCAACGCTAGCCTGGGGCATGGAATGGCGCACGGACACGGCATTTTTCCTCGAAATCGGCGGCAAACGGCTCGAGGCGCGCGCCTGGGGCCCGCCG
>CAZPDV010000123.1:0-6268 GCA_964585355.1 uncultured Aliiroseovarius sp. | reverse complement strand
GCAGGCAATCCGGGGGCCATGAGATCAATGATATGAAATTCGTTTCCACTATACTAGGGGGTGACATCCACACTGGTCATGTAGGACGACGTCTTGTTAGCCAGACCGGGGACATTTGCGCCGACGAAAAACGCCGCCGCCATGCCAAGGCCGATAATGGTTGCGGTCAACACGACCCAGTCAACAGTTACGGCGCCATCTTGCTGTCGGGCGAACCGGCGAAAGCGGGGGGGGATATGACTTTTTTGTTCCATGCCGCCTTTTTGCCGCCATTCATGGCAAAAATGCGGCCCGACCGCGGAGATTTGGCGAAGCCTTTACGAATTGCGGACGATTTTAGCGAATTTCTCGAAGATTGTCGGGTTGGCGGCGATCACCTCGCCGCTTTCCAGGATGTCGGCCTCGGGGGTCAGCGGCTCGACCAGGGCGCCGGCCTCGCGGGCGATGACCAGGCCCGCGGCCATGTCCCAGGCATGCAGCCGGCGCTCCCAGAACCCGTCATAGCGGCCGGCGGCGACATAGGCCATATCCAGCGCCGCCGATCCCCAGCGGCGCACCCCGGCGCAGGTCGGCAACAGCCGGGCCAGGTCGCCCAGGGTCTCGGGCAGGTCGGCGCGGCCGCCAAAGGGCAGGCCGGTGGCAAAAATGCACTCGATCAGCTTGCCGCGGCCAGACACCCGCAGCCGGGTCTGGTTCATCCAGGCGCCCTGCCCCTTTTCGGCAACAAACATTTCGTCCTTGGCCGGGTCATAGACCACGCCCGCCACCACCTCGCCCTTGTGTTCCAGCGCGATCGAAACTGCCCAATGCGGCAGGCCATGCAGGTAATTGGTGGTGCCGTCCAGCGGATCGACGATCCAGCGCCGGGTCGGGTCTTCGCCGGCCAGTTCGGCGCCGCTTTCCTCGCCCAGCCAGCCATAGGTCGGGCGCGCGCCGGTCAGTTCCTCGCGGATGATCTGCTCGGCCGCAATATCGGCCCGCGACACGAAATCGCCCGCCCCCTTCATCGACACCTGAAGGTTCTCGACCTCGCGGAAATCCTTGACCAGCGAGCGCCCCGCCAGCCGCGCGGCCTTGATCATCAGGTTGAGATTGGCACTGCCTTGCATGTTTCCGCTCCATCGGTAAGGCGGGGCCGGCGCCCCGGAGCGCACGCATACGCCGCCTTCGGGCAAATGGCAACCGGGGGCGCGGGCCGGGCTACCCCGCCTGCAGCTTGACCGCCTCCTGACGGGCCAGGCGGATCATGTGCGCGATATAGGGCTTGAGCGCGTCTTCGCTGCGAATCGCGGCATACATGCGCCGGGTCAGCCCGCCCCTGGTCAGCGGGCGGGTGATATAATCGGCGTTGCCCCGGACCGCGCGCAGCACCCAGTCCGGCAGCACCGCCACCCCCCGCCCCGAGGCCACCAGCATCAGGATGATCTCGGTCATCTCGACCTGCCGCACCGCCGCCGGCTCGACCCCGGCCGGGGTCAGAAGCTGGGAAAACGCGTCGATCCTGGCCCGCTCCACCGGATAGGTGATCAGCGTCTCATCGGCCAGGTCGGCAGCGTTCACATGGGTCTTGGCCGCCAGCGGGTGCCCGGCGGCGGCAACCAGGCGCGGCTCGTAATCGAACAGCGGCTGAAAGCTGATCCCGGGCAGGTCCACCGGGTCCGAGGAAATCACGAAATCCACCTCCTCGCGCCTGAGCGCCTCGAGCGCGCCGAAGGCCAGGCGCAGGCGGATATCCACGTCCACCTCCGGCCACGAGCGGCGCAGCTTGTCCAGCACCGGCAGCAGCCAGTCAAAGCAGGCATGGCATTCGATCGCCAGGTGCAACCGCCCCGAGCGGCCCGAGCGCATGGCCAGGAACTCCTCCTCGACCGCCGCGACCTCGGGCAGGATCCGCTCGGCCAGCGCCAGCAGCCGCGCCCCGGCCGGGCTGAGCTTCATCGGCTTGGAGCGGCGCTGAAACAGCTCCATCCCCACCTGCTCCTCCAGCCCCTTGATCTGATGCGACAGCGCCGATTGGGTAATGTTGAGCATCTCGGCCGCCCGCCCCAGCCCGCCGGCCTGGTGAATGGCGCGAATGCTGCGCAGGTGGCGAAATTCAAGATACATATGAGCACGCCTCATGAAAATTGTGAGCACTATGAATTTGTCTCACAGTCGCGTTTCTGGCACAAGACCGGAAAGAGAGGTCCGAATCCATGCAGCCGCCGCGCGTTTCCTTTGAATTCTTTCCGCCGAAAAACCTGGAAGCCTCGTTCCGGTTGTGGGAAACCGTGCGCGTCCTGGCGCCGCTGGAGCCCTCCTTCGTGTCGGTCACCTATGGCGCCGGAGGCACCACCCGCAGCCTGACCCACGAGGCGGTCGCCACCATCCACCGCCATTACGGGCTGAACGTGGCGGCGCATCTGACCTGCGTCAACGCCACCCGCAGCGAAACCCTTGAAATTGCCCGCGAATACAAGAAAGTCGGGGTGCGCGAAATCGTGGCGCTGCGCGGCGACCCGCCCAGGGGCGCGGCCCGGTTCGAGCCGCACCCGGAGGGCTTTGCCAGCTCGGTCGAGCTGATCGAGGCGCTGGCCACCGAGGGCGACCTGCATATCCGGGTCGGCGCCTATCCCGACCCGCATCCCGAAAGCACCTCGATGCAGGACAATGTGGACTGGCTCAAGCGCAAGGTCGAGGCCGGCGCCAATTCCGCGATCACCCAGTTCTTCTTCGAGGCCGAGACCTATTTCCGTTTTCGCGACGCCTGCGACGCGGCCGGGATCGACGTGCCGATCATCCCCGGCCTGCTGCCGATCGAGAACTGGAAGGGCGTGCGCGGCTTTGCCCAGCGCTGCGGCGCGCAGGTGCCGGCCTGGCTGGACGAGGCCTTTGCCAAGGCGGCGCGCGACGGGCGCGAGGACCTGCTGGCGGTGTCGCTGGCGACCGAACTGGCCAGCGACCTGATCGAAGGCGGGGTCGAGGACCTGCATTTCTATACCCTCAACAAGCCGCACCTGACCCGCGACATCGCCCATGCCCTGGGCGTCACCGCGAAAGCTGACCTGAGCCAGGTGGCCTGACCCGCCGCACCGGATCGGCAAACAGCGGAAAGATCGCCTCGGACGGATCGCGGCCGATCTGACGGCGCCGGCGATAGAGAAACATCTTGCCCCAGCCCCGCCAGGTACCGACCGAGGGCGCGTTCGGATCACAGGGAAAGCGCGCGCGCCAGCCGCCGGGCAGGCGCAGCCCGCAGGCCTCGGCCCGGCCCAGCATCCAGACCAGCGGAATATTGGCCAGCGGCCGCGCCGCCTCGAAGCCGCCCAGCTGACCGCCGATATCGCCATGGGCCCCGCGAAACCACATCTGGACCACCCGCCCCTGATGCTCGGGCGAGGTGCGCCACAGGACCGGGGCAAAGGCCTCGCGGGTTTCGTCCATGGCCAGCGCGTGAAAGCCATGGCGCACGGTGCGCCCCAGATGCGGATTGTGAAAGCGGTGGCGCGGCTCGAACAGGCGCCAGACCAGCGGCCAGCACAGGCCCAGCGCCTTGACCGTATCCCAGACCCCGACCATCTCGACCGGCGCGCTGTCATGGCAAAGCGCGCGGGCAAAGGCGCGGGCGGCGGGGCTGCGCGGGTCGTCCCGATAATGGCGCCAGACCTGGCGGATATTGCGCGGCAGGGCATTTTCCCGGCGCAGGAGGCCCACCTGGTCGATGACCCCGGCCAGCGAGCGCACCGCGAAGGCGCCGCGCGAATAGCCGAACAGAAAGATCCGGTCGCCGGGCCGATAGCGGCTGGCGACAAAGCCATAGGCGCGACGGATCTGGGCGTTGATGCCGGCGCCGGTGGCCACGTGCCAGCTCTTGCCCCAGCGGTCGAACTGCACGCCGGCCTCATACATCAGCGACAGGCGCGCATTCGGCGCGCTTTCGCAGAGCAACCGATAGGTGTGGCCGGCATTGCTCTCGCAGCCCGGCTCGAGCGAGGACATGGTGCCATCCAGGATCACCACGTGATCGACCGGCCCGCGCCGCGGCCCCGGCGCCGGCGGGCTTTGCCGCGCAACCCGCATGCGCAACCAGCGCTTGAGCGGCGCCAGCATCAGACTGAACCCTTTTCCTGCATGGGGAAAGTCTAGCCGCGACAGGCCGCCAGTCCAGCAAAAGCCGCGCCGATCACCCGGGAGTGATCGCCCGCGACCTCCGCGTGCCGCGCCCGCCGGCAAGGCGTCAGCGCAACGCCTGCACGTTTGCCCGGATGGTCTGACCAAACCCGTTGAAGCGGGTGGTGGTGGCGGTGGAATAGGCGCCCATCGCCTCGAACAGCACATGATCGCCCTCGGACAGGGTATCGGGCAGCCGGTACTTCCCCGGCAGCCGGTCAAGCGAATCACAGGTCGGGCCATAGATTTCGCGCGCGATCAGGCGGCCGGTCCTGGGGCTGCCATCCGGGCGCAGGACATGCGTGCGCCGGCTGACCCCCAGCGCGTTCAGCCCTTCGCCAAAACTGCCGTAAACCCCGTCATTGAGGAACACCGCCCCGCAGGCCCGCACCGCCTTGACCCGCGTGGCCAGCACGTGGCTTTCCGCCACCAGCGCCCGGCCCGGCTCACAGACCAGCGCCGGCGCATCGCGCCCGAAGGCCTCCTCCACCGCCGTGGCGATCGCGGCAAAGACCGCGGCCAGGTCCGGCGCGGTTCCGTCCCGGTTGGCGGCAAATCCACCGCCGACATTCAGCCGCTCCAGGCGCAGGCCGGCGGCGCGCGCCACCTCGGCGCAAGTGCCGATATAGGCGGTCCAGGCCGAGGGCGCATCGCACTGGGTGCCGGGGTGAAAGGTCATCGCCGGGCGAAACCCCGCCGCCGCCACCGCCTTGAGCAGCTCCACCGCGCCGGCCGGATCCTCGCCGAATTTCTCGCCGAAATCATAGACCGCGCCCTTGACCGGCAGGCGCAGGCGCACCGCAACTTCAACGCCCTGCGGCACCCCGGCCGCCACCAGCTTTTCCAGCTCCGACCGCGCATCCACGGCATAGGAGACCACCCCGGCCGCGATCGCCGCCCGTATCTCGGCCGGCGTGCGCACCGGGTTGTTGTAGTGCAGATCGACCGCGGCACTGACCGCGCGCACCCGCGCCATTTCCGCCGGCGAGGCCACGTCAAAGCCGCGCAGGCCGGCCTCGACCAGGTTCTCGATCACCGCGCGCCCATCATTGGCCTTGACCGCATAGGTCACCATGCCGGGAAACCCCGCCTGAAAGTCCCGCGCCACCTGTTGCAGGACCATCGGCGCAAAAAACAGCACCGGCGCCTCGGGCGCCTCGGCCTTGAGATATGCCTGCGGGGTCGGCCAGAGGCCCGGTTCTCTGCTCATGTTCTCTCCTCGCGCTTGATTTCCCCATTTTTCCCGGCCTCCCCGACGATTTCGAGTGTCAATCTGCGAAAAACGCCTGTAAATTTCGTGATAACGACGATGGAGACATGCAAATGGACGAAACGGATGCGGCCCTGCTAAGGCTTCTGGGCGAAAATGCCCGCCTGCCGGTGGCAACGCTGGCGCGCCGGCTTGGCCTTGCCCGCTCGACCGTGCAGGCCCGCCTCGACCGGCTCGAGGCCAACGGCACCATCGCGGGCTATGCCCTGCGGCTGGGCGATGGCGCCCGCCCCGAGGCAATCCGCGCCACGGTGCTGATTTCGGTCGAACCCCGGGCCACGCCTGCGGTGCTGGCCCGCCTCAAGACCATGCCCGAGGTCGAAGCCGCCCATACCGCCTCGGGCCGGTTCGACATGGTGCTGCAACTGGCGGCGCGCTCGACCAGCGCGCTGGACGCCGCCCTTGACCTGATCGGCGCGGCGGAAGGCGTGAAAAGCTCGGAAAGCCTGATCCACCTGTCAACCCGCATCGACCGGCGCGGCTGATCCTTCCCATTCTTCTGTTCGGAAATATCCCGGGGGAGCGCGAGGGGGCAGCGCCCCCTCGTAAATGATGGGGAGCGCGAGGGGGCAGCGCCCCCTCGCCCCGATCGCCCGCGCCAGCGGGCGAAACCCCTTCCCCTTGCCGCCCGCAGCGGCTAAACGATGCCGGACCGATATTTGCACCCGAGGACCACCCGCATGGCCATGGAAAAGACCTTCGACCCGCACGCCGCCGAACCGCGCCTCTATGAAGCCTGGGAAAGCTCCGGCGCCTTCAAGGCCGTCGCCAATGCCTCGCGCGCCGAAACCTTCACCATCATGATCCCGCCGCCCAATGTCACCGGCGCGCTGCATGTGGGACATGCCT
>CAZPDV010000122.1:0-6294 GCA_964585355.1 uncultured Aliiroseovarius sp. | reverse complement strand
GGCGCAGGGCGGCCTCGCGGATCAGGCGTTTGAAATAGAACACCTCGTCGGCCAGCAGCACCGGGTCGCCATGGCGCAGGTTGATTTCCAGCTGCCCGGCGCCGCCCTCCTGGGTGATACCGTCGATTTCAAAGCCCTGGGCCTCGGCAAAGTCATAGATATCGTCGATCACCGGGCCGAACTCGTCCACCGCGGTCATGGAATAGGCCTGGCGCGCGGCTGCCGGCCGGCCCGAGCGGCCCATCATCGGCTTGATCTTCTCGGCCGGGTCCAGGTTGCGCGCCACCAGATAGAACTCCATTTCCGGCGCCACCACCGGCTCCCACCCCCGCTTGCGATACAATTCCACGATGCGTTTCAATACGTTACGGGGCGCATAGGGGATCGGGTTCATGTCCCGGTCATAGGCGTCATGGATCACCTGCAGGCTCCAGTCGCCGGTCCAGGGGGCGGCGGTGGCGGTGGCCATGTCGGGCTTGAGGATCATGTCGCGTTCCAGAAACCCCTCGTCGCCGGCGGCCTCGGACCAGTCGCCGGTGATGGTCTGAAAGAACACGCTGTCGGGCAGGTGAAAGGCGCCCTGGCGGCCGAATTTGCGCGCCGGCACCGCCTTGCCGCGGGCAATGCCGGGCAGGTCGGCGATGATGCACTCCACCTCGTCCAGCCGGTGACCGTCGAGATAGGCAAGCGCCGCTTCGGGCAGCGAGTCGGTCCAGTCAGCCATTGTGACCCTCTTTGAAGAATTCGGCCATGCGCGCGGCATAGGCCTGATTGTCGGTGGGCTGGGCGAGGGCGGCTTCGGCCTCGTCCAGAAGCGCGTCGGGCAGGGCGCCGCGGCCGCGATGGGTGATGAGCTGTTCAACCAGCCAGGCGTCAAATTCGGGATGCGGCTGGATGGTAAGGATCCGGTCGCCGATCAGGAGCGAGGCATATTGACAAAAATCGTTGCTGGCCAGCACCTTGGCCCCCTCGGGCAGGGCGGTCACCTGGTCCTGATGCCAGGCATTGAGCCGCATCTTGCTGCCATCCTCAAAGCGGTATTCCTGCGGCCCCACCGCCCAGCCGGCAGGGTGCTTTTCCACCTTGCCGCCCAGGGCCTGGGCGATGATCTGGTGGCCGAAACAGACCCCGATCAGCGGCTTGCCGGCATCGCGAATCTCGCGGATCAGCGCCTCCAGCCGGCCGATCCAGGGCAGATCCTCATAGGCGCCATGCTTCGACCCGGTAATCAGCCAGCCATCGGCGGCCTCTGGCCCGGTGGGAAAGTCGCCATCCACCACCATGTAATGGTCGAAGCTGAAGCCATGCCCGGCCAGCAGGCGTGTGAAAATATCGGCATATTCACCGATTTCGTCGCGCACCTCGGGCACCGCCTTGCCGGTTTGCAGGATTCCGATTTTCATGTCTCACCGAATTTGATCAAATTACACCGTCAACCTAGCGCAGCCCGCCGGGCCCGGCAAGGGCAGGGTTCAGCGCATCAGGTTGGGGCGGATGCGCAGCTTGCGGCGGGCCTCTTGCGGCAGATGCCGGTTCAGCCGCCGGTTGACCCAGCCATAGACCGTGATCACCGAAAGCGTCAGCAGGATGAAATAGCCCGCCAGGATCGGGTAGGCGACGAAGGGGTTGAAGGTCTTGTCGGCGAAATAGCTGGCATAATAGAGCGCATCCCCCTTTTGCCGCCATGCCGGAAACCCCGAGAAAAACACCAGCGTGGTGGCGTGGAACATGAAGATCGCCTCGTTGGTATAGGCCGGCCAGGCCAGCCGCAGCATGGTCGGCCAGACGATCCGCCGGTAGCGTTTCCAGCCGGTAATGCCATAGGCATCGGCCGCCTCGATATCGCCGCGCGGGATGGATTTGAGCGCGCCGTGGAAGATCTCGGCGCTATAGGCGGTGGTGTTGAGGATCAGCACGATCAGCGCCCCCAGCCAGGCCCGGGTCAGCCAGCGGGTCTCGACCGTGATATGGGCAAAGCCCAGGTTGATGTCCCAGCCCAGCTTGGGCAGCAGCACGAAGGCCTCGTAAAACAGGAAGAACTGGATGAACAGGGGCGAGCCGCGAAACACGAAGATGAACCACTCGGCCGGCTTGCGCAGCCACCAGCGCCGGTTGGCCTTGGCCATGGCCACCGCATTGGCCAGGAAAAAGCCGAACAGGATCGCCAGAATCCCGAAATACAGGTTCCACAACAGGCCCGAGCCGATCAGGGTGACATGCTCGCACAGGGTAAAATCGCGCTTGGGCAGGAGGCGCTCGCCAATTCCGAGAGAGCGCAGGCCATAGGCGGCGATGGTGTCGAGGCAGCTCATATGGCCAGCCCCTTGCCGGCGGATTTGCCGCCCGAGGTGGCCTGCCCGTGGGTCAGCCGCGCCATCAGCCGGCCCAGCACCACCTCGCTGACCCTGGTCAGCAGCAGATAGAACACCATCAGCCCGAGGAAATAGTAAAGCCGCCAGTCCGGGTGCGGATAGGTGAAGGCCGAGGTTTTCGAGCCCCCCAGCTCGCGCGCCCAATAGACGATATCCTCGATCCCCAGCAGGAACAGAAGCGGCGTGGCCTTGATCAGGATCATCCACAGATTGCCCAGCCCCGGCAGCGCATAGACCCACATCTGCGGCACCAGGATGCGCCAGAAGGCCTGCCGGCGGGTCATGCCATAGGCCTCGGCGGTCTCGATCTGGGCCCGCGGCACCGCGCGCATGCCGCCATAGAGCACATTGGCGGCGAAGGCCCCGAAAACAATGGAAAAAGTAATGACGGCAAGGGCGAATCCATACATCTCGTGCACCCATTGCGGCGACGAGGAAAGCGGCATCTTGGCGGCCGGGCAGACCACGAAATCGTTGCCCTGGCGGATCGGCTCGCTCCAGTCGGGGCACTTGATCCTGTGGCGCAGATATTCGATCCCCTGGTCAAGCGCGATCACGAAAAACAGGAAAAACGCGATGTCGGGCACCCCGCGCACGATGGCGGAATAGCCCTTGCCCAGCCACCTGAGCGGCGCGAAATGCGACCGCGCCGCCGCCGCCCCGGCAAAGCCGAAGGCCAGCGCCACCGGCGCGGTGACAAGCAGCAGCACCATCACCGTGCCGAACGAACGATAGAACGCCATGTGCTTGCCCGTGGTCAGGTAGCAGCTGAGCCAGGTCAGGCCCTCGAGCGTGGCGGGATCGGTGCAATAGGAAAACATTGGGCGGGTGCGGGGCCGCTGCCGGCCCCGCCCTTTCGGTTCGGATCAGAAGGTCTGGGCGTCGTCGCCAAACCACTTCTTGATCATGGCGTTCAGGCTGCCATCGTCCTTCATCGACTGGATGGCGGCGTTGAACTTCTCCTTGAGCTCGGTATCGCTCTCGCGCAGGCCCATGCCGACGCCGCCGCCGATGATCACGTCATCGCCGACGAATTTCAGCTCGCCATTGCTCTCGGCCACGATCGGGGCCAGGAAATCCTTGTCGGCCAGCACCGCGTCGGCCTCGCCATTGCGCACCGCGGCGATGGTTTCGTCGGCGGTGGCGAACTCGACCAGAGTGGCGCCCGAATCGGCGACATAGCCCGCCTGGATGGTCGAGGTCTGGGCCGCGATCACCCCGTTCTTCAGGTCCACGTCATCCGAGGTCGCAACATAGGCAGACGGCGAGCCGGGGATATATTCCTGCGTGAAATCAATGACTTCATCGCGTTCCGGCGTGATCGACATGCCGGCGATGATGGTGTCGTAATTGCCCGATACCAGGTTGGGGATGATGCTGTCCCAGTCATTGGTGACCCAGGTGCAGGTCAGGCCGGCGCGCTTGCACAGCTCGTCGCCCAGCTCGCGCTCAAAACCATCGACTTCGCCCGAATCATTGATGAAATTGTACGGAGGGTAGGCGCCCTCGGTGCCCATGCGGACGGTTTCGCCCGCCACGGCAAAGCCGGCAGACAGCGCCAGCGCGGCGGCGGTAAGGATCAGTTTCTTCATGGTTCACTCCCTTGGGTCAAGTTGTTGCTCATGCCTCTTTCATGCAGGCGCGGTGGCGGACAGGAATTGCCTGAGCCGCTCGGTCTGCGGGTTGCCGAAGACCTCTTCGGGCGGGCCTTCTTCTTCGATCTTGCCATTATGCAGGAAAATCGTGTGGTCGGAAACATCGGCGGCCAGGCGCATGTCATGGGTGACGATGACCATGGTGCGGCCCTCTTGCGCCAGCGCCTTGATGACGCGCACCACCTCCTGTTCCAGCTCGGGGTCGAGCGCCGATGTGGGCTCGTCGAACAACAGCGCCTTGGGCTCCATGCACAGGGCGCGGGCGATTGCCGCGCGCTGCTGCTGGCCGCCGGAAAGCTGCGCCGGCCAGGCATCGGCCTTGTCGCCAATCCCCACCTTTTCCAGATAGCGGCGCGCGGCCGCCTCGACCTCGGCCCGGTCGCGCCCCAGCACGGTCAGCGGCGCCTCCATCACGTTTTGCAGGATGGTCATGTGCGCCCACAGGTTGAACTGCTGAAACACCATCGCCAGGTTGGTGCGAATCCGCGTCACCTGGGCCCGGTCGGCCGGGTGGCGATGCTCGCCCTGGCCGCGCCAGGCGATCGGCTCGCCCTCGAACAGGATCTCGCCGCGCTGGCTGTTTTCAAGCAGGTTGGCACAGCGCAGAAGCGTCGATTTGCCCGAGCCGGAAGACCCGATCAGCGCCACCACATGCCCCTTGGGCGCCACCAGGTCCACCCCCTTGAGCACCTCAAGCGGGCCGAACGACTTGTGCAGGTCGCGGATCTCGATGACAGGCGGGGTCGGGTCGGTCACAGGCGGCATTCCGTTGGTTTCAGGCACCGAATAGGCCTTATTTTTCCGCAGAGTGCAAGGGCCAGTGCCGGTCAGGTATATTTGAGTGAGTCTGGCGCGCAACAGAGGGCGGGCGCCCGCCGTCACGCTGGAAGCGTGCCTGCGGCACGACGGGGCGGGCGGGCGCCCCGGGCGAAGCAGGTGTGAATGGTTGCGACATACTTAGCCCAACGGGCTAGGTGGAAGGCGGGTGACGAAATCGGGCCATTGCACCGGGGCAGTTTTCATAAACGCCTGTTGGCGCCGGCCCGGCTCAGGCCCCGCGGCCGGCCGCCTTTTGCCGGGCCAGGTTGCTGTCACGGTCATTGACCCCCAGAAGGCTGGCGATCAGCCGCATCAGCGCGTCCTCCTCATGGGCGCGGGCGCCGTCGGCCAGCACCACCTCCCAGGCCGCCGCCACCACCGACTTGCGCTCCTCATAGGGCACCGCGTCCTTGATGGCGCGGGTGAAACGCACCGTGTCGGGGGCCTCGCGCTCCAGGTTTTCGGCCACCAGCATCAGGTCGCCCACCGCGCCTGTATCCAGCCCATAGCGGCGGGCCAGCACCCGGCGGATGGTGTCGATCTCGCTCTGGGCATAATCGCCGTCCGAGCGGGCAATGCGCACCAGCAGGGCGGCCAGCGCGATGCGGGCATCGGTCGGGGGCAGGGCCTCGGGCTCTGGCGCGAACAGCGCTTTCAACAGGCCGCCGATCATCCGTCATAGCCCTCGATGATCACCAGATCGGCCCGGCTTACCGGGTCGCGCAGCGCCTTGGCCTGCTGGTATTCCGGGCTTTCATAACAGGCCAGCGCCGCCTCGTAGCTGGGAAATTCGATCACCACGTTGCGGGCCCGGGCGGTGCCCTCCGGGGCGGTGAACCGGCCGCCGCGCACGATGAAGCGGGCGCCGTATTTCTCGAACGCGGCGCCGTTGGCGGCGACATATTTCATGTATTGCTCCGCGTCCTCCACATCGACGCGGCCGATCCAGTATCCCTTGGCCATCGGGCCCTCCTATACCAGCCGCTCCACCTCTTTCGCGGCGCGGATGAAATCGGCAAAGAGCGGCGCGGGGGCGAAGGGCTTGGACTTCAGCTCCGGGTGGAACTGCACCCCAATGAACCACGGATGATCGGTCCATTCAACGATTTCCGGCAACTTGCCGTCGGGCGACATGCCCGAGAATCTGAGCCCCTGCGCCTCGAGCCGATCGCGATATTTCACGTCCACCTCATAGCGGTGGCGGTGGCGCTCCTCGATCTCGGTGGTGCCATAGATCTGCGCCACTTTCGAGCCCGGCTCCAGCACCGCGCTATAGGCGCCCAGGCGCATGGTGCCGCCCTTGTCGTCATCGTGTTTGCGGCGCACGGTATAATTGCCCCGCACCCATTCCTTCAGGTGGTAAACCACGGGCGTGAAACGCTTTTTCCCGGCTTCATGGTCGAATTCCTCGCTGCCGGCATCGGGGATGCCGGCGGTGTTGCGGGCGG
>CAZPDV010000121.1:0-6309 GCA_964585355.1 uncultured Aliiroseovarius sp. | reverse complement strand
TGCAGGAACAGGGCTATGCCTATATCCGGCCCTGAGCGCTTGCCATTCGGCCGGAAGTGAACAAGACTGCCCCCCTGATGCGAACAGAATGGCAGCCGGGGGGCATTTCATGCGGATGAACAGGGTGACGGACGGGTTGGTGCTCAGCGAGTTGTGCCTGGGCAGCATGCTCTGGGGCTCGACCAATAGCGAGGCCGAGGCCCACGCCCAGATCGACATGAGCCTCGAGCGCGGGGTGAACTGCATCGACACCGCCGAGATGTACCCGGTCAACCCGATCTCGGCCGACACGGTGGGGCGCAGCGAGGAAATCATCGGCCGCTGGATCGCCCGCAACCGGTCGCGGCGCGGCGATGTGGTGCTGGCGACCAAGGTGACTGGCCCCAATGGCGGGTTCATTCGTGACGGGCGCGGCTTTGATGGGCAGGTGGTGCGCGAAGCGGTAGAAGCCTCGCTGGCCCGGCTGCAAACCGATTACATCGACATCTATCAACTGCACTGGCCGGTGCGCGGCAGCTACATGTTCCGCCAGAACTGGAGCTATGACCCGTCCGGGCAGGACCGCGCCGAAACCCATGCCCATATGCGCGAGGTGCTGGCGGTGCTCAAGGAACTGGTGACCGAAGGCAGGATCCGCCATTTCGGCCTGTCCAATGAAAGCGCCTGGGGGGTGATGAACTGGCTGATGCTGGCGCGCGAAATGGAGGCGCCCGAGGTGGTGACGGTGCAGAACGAATATTCGCTCCTGTGCCGGATGTATGACACCGACCTGGCCGAACTGAGCGCCAATGAGGGCGTGCGGCTGATGTCGTTTTCGCCGCTGGCGACCGGGCTTCTGACCGGCAAGTACCAGGGGGGCGCGCGCCCGGACGGCTCGCGCATGACCATCAACGCCGATCTGGGCGGGCGCAAGACCGCGCGGGCCTTTGCCGCGGTCGAGGCCTATCTGGAGATTGCCGCCCGCCACGGGCTGGACCCGGTGCAGATGGCGCTGGCCTGGCAACGCAGCCGGCCCTTTGTCGGCACCGCGATATTCGGCGCCTCGGACATGGCGCAGCTGGAGCGCGCCCTGGGGGCGGCCGAGGTGGCGTTGTCGGACGAGGTGCTGGCCGAGATCGACGCCGCCCATCGGGACCATCCGATGCCTTATTGAGAGCGGTTTCGCGGCGCCTGCGCACCGCGACCGGGCGGGGGGCCAGCCCCCCGGGTTGAAAACGCCATGCGTTTCCAACGCTCCCCCCGGGATATTTTCAAACAGAAGAAGAACGCGACCGGGCATGTCGTTTTCGGGCTTGCCTTTGGCGCCGGGCGGGCGTTTGCTCGGGCAAGAGGGAGGGGGCCATGCCGCTGAAAATGAACCGGGAGGTTTTCATCACCTGCGCCGTCACCGGCTCGGGGGCCACCCAGGAGCGCAGCCCGCATGTGCCGCGCAGCCCGGCCGAGATTGCCGAAAGCGCGATCGCGGCGGCGCGGGCCGGGGCGGCGGTGGTGCATTGCCATGTGCGCGAGCCCGAGACCGGCGTGCCCTCGCGCCGGCTTGACCTGTACCGCGAGGTGACCGAGCGCATCCGCGCCGCCGAGGTCGATGTGGTCCTGAACCTGACCGCCGGGATGGGCGGCGACATGGTGTTCGGCCCGCCCGAGCGGCCGCTGCCGCCGGCGGCGGGCACCGACATGGCCGGGGCGGCCGAGCGGGTCGCGCATATCGCCCAGTGCCTGCCCGAGATCTGCACGCTCGATTGCGGCACCATGAATTTTGCCGAGGCCGATTACGTGATGACCAACACGCCGGGCATGCTCGAGGCCATGGGCCGGCAGATGACCGCGCTGGGCGTCAAGCCCGAGATCGAGGCCTTTGACACCGGGCATCTGTGGTTTGCCAGAAAGCTGGTCGCGGACGGCGTGCTGGAGGCGCCGGCGCTGGTGCAGCTGTGCATGGGGGTGCCCTGGGGGGCGCCCGATGACCTCAATACCTTCATGGCCATGGTCAACAATGTGCCCGAGGACTGGACCTTTTCGGCCTTTTCGCTGGGGCGCAACCAGATGGCCTATGTGGCCGCTTCGGTGCTGGCCGGCGGCAATGTGCGGGTTGGGCTTGAGGATAACCTGTGGCTTGCGCGCGGCGAGCTTGCCACCAATGCCCAACTGGTGGAGCGTGCGGTCGGTATTATCGAGCGCATGGGCGCCCGCGTGATCGGCCCCCGGGAGGTGCGCGAAAAGCTGGGCCTCACCAAGCGCGCGCCCAGGCCGTTGTGAGCCGGGCGCGACATGAGAAAGGAAAGGTAACATCATGAAAACACTTGTATTCATCGCTTTTTCCGCGCTCGGCCTTGCCCTGGGCGGCTGTGTCCCCGAACAGCGCCTGCCGGGCGATCCGTCAGCAGCGCAGATGCGCAAGGACCGGGCCGAATGCGAGGCCAGGGGCGGCGAATATGCCCAGGCCGGGCTGCTTGGCCATGCCTGTTTCCTGCCCACGAAAGACGCCGGCAAGACCTGTCAGAGCGACAGCGATTGCCAGGGGGTCTGCTTTGCCGAGACCCGGCAATGCTCGAAGGTGACGCCGATTTTCGGCTGTTTCAGCCACCTGCCCAAGCCGGGCCAGGTCGAAAAAATCTGCGTGGATTGAGGGGCATGACCAGAACCGCGGCACTCATTGGCGGGGGCGTGATCGGCGCCGGCTGGGCGGCGCGGTTTCTGCTCATGGGCTGGGATGTGCGCCTGTTCGACCCGGACCCGGAGGCCGGGCGCAAGCTCGACGCGGTGCTGGAAAACGCCCGGCGCGCGCTTCCGGGCCTTTATGACACGGCCCTGCCGGCCGAGGGGCGGCTGGTGCCGTGCCCGACCATTTCCGAGGCGGTGGCCGGCGCCGACTGGATCCAGGAAAGCGCGCCCGAGCGGCTGGAGCTCAAGCGCAAGACCTTTCAGAAGATCCAGGAGCATTGCGCCCCCGAGGCGGTGATCGCCTCGTCCACCTCCGGCTTTACCCCCCGGCAATTGCAGGGCTGTGCGACGCGCCCGGAGCAGATCCTGGTCGCGCATCCGTTCAACCCGGTTTATCTTCTGCCACTCGCGGAGCTGGTCACGACCGACAGGAACCCGCCACACCTGGTTGAAAAGGCTGAAGAAACCCTGCGCGAGATCGGCATGTATCCGCTCCACATCACCGCCGAGATCGAGGCCCATATCGCCGACCGCCTGCTTGAGGCGGTCTGGCGCGAGGCGCTGTGGATGATCAAGGACGACATCGCCACCACCGCCCAGATCGACGCGGCGATCCGCATGGGCTTTGGCCTGCGCTGGGCGCAGATGGGGCTGTTCGAGACCTACCGCATTGCCGGGGGCGAGGCCGGGATGCGCCATTTCCTGGCCCAGTTCGGCCCCTGCCTGAAATGGAACTGGAGCAAACTGATGGATGTGCCCGAGCTGGACGAGGCGCTGATCGACAAGATCGCGGCGCAGTCTGACGCGCAATCGGGCCACATGACGATCGGCGAACTGGAGCGCGCCCGCGATGCCAACCTGGTGGCGATACTGCGCGCGCTCAAGGCGCAGAACCGGGGGGCGGGGGCGCATTTGCGCGCGGTCGATGCCCGCCTGCCGGCGCCGCCGCCCGACCTCACCGGGCCGATTACCACTGCCTTGCGCACGGTGCCGCTCGACTGGACCGATTATAACGGCCACATGAACGAGGCGCGCTATCTGCAGGCCTTTGGCGATGCCAGCGACCGCTTCCTGGAGATCGTCGGCGTCGATGCCGCCTATATTGCCGAGGGCTTCTCCTATTTCACTGCCGAGACCCATATCCGCCATGTGGACGAGGTGCTGGCCGGGGCGCGTATCCGGGTGGAGACCCTGTGCCTGCTGGGCGCGGGCAAGAAGCTGCACCTGTTTCACCAGATGTATGAGGGCGAGCGCCTGCTGGCCACCGGCGAGCATCTGCTCCTGCATGTGAGCCTTGAGAGCCGCCGCTCCTGCCCGCCGGCGCCGGCGATTGCCGCCCGGCTGGAAGAGATCGCCGCGGCGCATGCGCGCCTGCCGCGCCCCGCGGGGATCGGGCGCGCGGTGCTGGGGGCGAGACCCTGACCTGGGTCTGGCTCGCCCTCCTGGCCGCCGGGTTTCAGACCCTGCGCTTCCTGCTGCAAAAACGCCTGTCCATGGGCCGGCTCAGCGCCGCCGGGGCGACCTGGACGCGGTTTGTCTATGCGGTGCCGCTGGTGCTGGCGCTGACGCTGGGGGAGCTGGCGCTGACCGGGGCGCCGCTGCCGGCGCTGGGGGCGCGGTTCTGGGGCTTTGCGCTTGCCGGCGGGCTGGCGCAGATCCTGGCCACCTGGGCGGTGGTGGCGCTGTTTGCCCGGCGCAATTTCGCGGTCGGCATCACCTTCAAGAAAACCGAGGTGCTGCAGGCGGCGCTGGTGGGGCTGGTGGTGCTGGGCGACCGGATCGGCGCGGCGGGGCTGGCGGCGATCGGGCTGGGCACGCTGGGGGTGGCGGTGCTGTCGCTGCGCCCCGGCGCGGGGCCGAGCCTGCGCAACCCGGCCGCCGGGCTGGGCCTGTTGGCGGGGGCGCTGTTCGCGGTCTCGGCGGTGGGCTATCGCGGCGCGGTGCTTGCAGTGGCCACCGACAGCACCTTCCTGCGCGCGGTGGTGACGCTGAGCGCCGTGACCCTGAGCCAGACCATCGCCACCTTCCTGTGGCTGCGGCTGTTCCAGCCCGGCCAGATCCGCCGGGTGCTGGCGGCATGGCGGCCGGGGCTGCTGATCGGGCTGGCCGGGGTCGGCGGCTCGGTGTGCTGGTTCGCGGCCTTTTCCCTGCAAAACGCGGCCTATGTCTTTGCGGTGGGGCAGGTCGAGGTGATCTTCTCGATCCTGGTGGGGCGGTTTCTGTTCGGCGAACGCCTGAGCGGGCGCGAGGCGCTGGGCATCGCCCTGGTCAGCCTGTCGATCCTGGCGTTGGTGCTGTGGGGGCAATAGCGTGGGGGAAACCGGCGCCAGAGCCTGTCGCGTCAAGTCGCCCTGCTTCGCCCGGCCCTGCCGGGCAGCGCCTGCCTAAACCTCCAGCGGGCTTTTGCCGCCCAGCTGCAGAAACAGGCTTTCCTCGTCGTCATTGCGGAAAAACGGCACTTGCGGCGGGGCCGACAGGTCGGGCAGGCGCGCCTTGATCTCGGCCAGGGCCACCTGGGTGATGAAGGGCAGGTCGAAATTGCCCAGATCGTCAAACCCGATCCATTGCAGGTCGGAAAGCTCGTCGGAGGCGGCGGAAAAATCGTCCGGGTCGGTGGCCAGCCGCGCGGCATCGGCCACAAAGAAGCGCGCATCGAACCGGCGCGGGCGTCCCGGCGGGGTGATCGCCCGGCAGATGAAGGCCAGGCCCTCGGGCGAGGGCAGATAGCCGCGCCCGGCAAAGGCCTGCCAGTCCGGCGGCACCGGGCCGGGCCAGGGGGCGCGGCTGCCCAGGATCTGCCCGGTTTCCTCCCACAACTCGCGAATCGCCGCCACCAGCAACGCCTGCGGCAGGCCTTCCGGGGCGCCGGGGCGGGGGTTTTCCGCCAGCCGGCTCAGGCAAGGCTCGGCCCCGGTTTCGGCCAGCGGCACCAGCCGGTCGCCGGGGTCAACGGCGCCGCCGGGAAACACGAACTTGCCAGGCAGAAAGGCCGCGCGCGCCCCCCGCTTGCCCATCAGCACCCTGGGGGCGGTGGCTGCATCGCGGATCAGCAGGATGGTTGCCGCATCCCTGATCTGGCGCTTGTCGCCCATCGCCGGCCCCGCTATTCGGCCGCCGCCTCGCCCGCCTGCGGCGCGTCGCCCGCCTGCGGGTGCGGGGCAAAGCCGTTCATGTACTTGGCCCATTGAAAGGCAATCATCAGCCCCTTGAGCCGGGGCAGCAGATACAGGCTCAGCGCCACCGTCCCGACCGAGAAAATGCTGGCCATCAGCAGGGGGTCGGGATGAAAGGCGGTGTAAAAGATCAGGATCAGCGGCGCCATCACGTGGCCCACGATCAGGATGGTCAGATAGGCCGGCCCGTCATCCGCGCGCTGGTGAAACAGCTCTTCCTCGCAGACCGGGCAGGTGTCGCGCACGCTCAGATAGCCGTGAAAGATCTCGCCGCTGCCGCAATTGGGACAGCGACGGCGAAAGCCCCGGCGCAGGGCGGGCCAGAGCGGGCGCGCGGGCAGGCCTGACCCGAAATCGGTGTTGTCGGCGGTTTCGTCGGTGCGCGTGCGCGTTTCCATGCGCCAGAACATAGGACGCAGGTGCAAAAACACCAGCGCGATTTTTGCGCCGCGTCGCGATGTCGCAAAACCTGACC
>CAZPDV010000120.1:0-6399 GCA_964585355.1 uncultured Aliiroseovarius sp. | reverse complement strand
TTCTGGGCGCGAACAATCCGCCGTCGCCCCCGCCCCCGTCGCCGCCTGCCCCTGACCTGCCTTATGGGCCCGATACCTGTGTCAATGGCTATGTCTGGCGCGATATTTACCCGGGCGACCATGTATGCGTGACCCCGGAAAGCCGCGCGCAGGCCGCGCATGAGAATGCGATTGCCGGCTCGCGGGTCGATCCGACCGGGCCCTATGGGCCGAACTCGTGCAAGCCCGGTTTTGTCTGGCGCGAGGCTTATGACGGCGACAAGGTGTGTGTCACTGGCGACCGGCGCACAGCGGTTCATCAGGAAAACCTTGAGGGTCCGAGCCACCGGGTGGTGCCGTAAAGCGGACATGACCATGTAAAGCAGGTTTGAGGGCCAAGATCGGTGGCGCCGGACTTATGATTGTCCGGCGCCATTGCGGTTTCCTGCTGTTTCCCGGAAAACTCCGCATTTTTGACAAAGTTTATCTTTAGGACATGTATTTGTGTAAGTGGCATTTTGCCATCAGTCGAGAAGCGCAAAAGTACCATGCCGACAACCTATAACGATCAGTTCTTCATCATTGATCCCTACAGCCCGCCGCCGGCGGGCACGGTGATGAACTTTACCCATTTCAACCTGGTCGATCAGAACAACGATGACGATTTCGACCGGTTCAACAATGATAGCATTGACGGTACGGACATTACCTCTTCCTGGGCCGGGGATACGGTCACAATAAACGTCGCCGGCGTGGGGAATGTGACCTATACCGGCGTGACCTTCTATCTTGCCGATGGTCGGCGGGTCTTTACCCCGAATGACGGGCAGGCATTGCAAAACGGTACCCTGGTTTCGACAACCTATGTCAGCAGCCAGGGGCCGCTTCTGGTCAAGGAGTTGGGGCCGACCTGCTTTACTCCCGGCGCCATGATCAAGACCCCGGACGGGCTGCGCGCGATCGAGGATCTGGCGGTTGGCGACAGGGTGATCACCCGTGACCATGGCCCCCAGCCGCTGCGCTGGATCGGGCGCAAGAGCTTTGCCGCCCAGGGCATCTTTGCCCCGGTTCTGATTTCCAGGGGGGCCTTGGGCAACCGGGCCGACATCATGGTTTCGCAACAGCACAGGGTGCTGATCACCGGCTGGCAGGCGCAGCTTTACATGGGGGTGGACGAGGCGCTGGTAGCGGCCAAGGAGCTGGTCAACGGTAGCAGTATTCGCATCAAGAGCGGCGGCATGGTCGAATATATCCACCTGCTGTTTGACCGGCACGAGATCATCACCGCGTCGGGCCTGCATTCGGAAAGCTACCATCCCGCCCATGCCGCCAGTTCCGAGCGGGGCGGTGCCTTGCCCGAGCTTTTGCAGATGTTTCCAGGGCTTGCCGAAAGTCCGGCCCGGCATGTGCCCGCCGCCCGACAGGTCGCCCGCCGGTTCGAGGCCAGCCTGATCGCCGCCTGAACCCGCATCATTCGCCGGGGATGGCTTGACCCCGGCCGCGTGGCAGGGCCACAAGGGGTGAATGGCAAGCAAACCCAAAAAGCGCGCCCGTTCCGGGACCAAAGGCAAGGCACCCGCCCGCCGTCCGGCCGCGCGCAAGAAACCGCCGGCCCGCCGGAAACGCCCCCAACGCCCGCCGCTGCGCCCTCTGCGCTCGGCCTTGCGCTGGCTGCGGCGGATGCTGTTGCTGGCGGTCGCGATCCTGCTGATCTGGGTTTCCGCCTATGCGTTTCTGAACCCGCCCGCCACGCCCTATATGCTGGCCGAAAAGCGCCGGCTGGGCGAGATCGACCAGGAATGGGTGCCGCTTTCCGAAATTGCACCGGTCATGGCGCGGGCGGTGGTCGCGGCCGAGGATGCAAATTTCTGTACCCATTGGGGGTTTGACATGTCCGCAATCCGCGCCGCCGTCGCCGACGGGCGCCGGCGCGGGGGCTCGACCATTACCCAGCAAGTGGTGAAAAACGCCTTTCTCTGGCAGGGGCGTTCCTGGCCGCGCAAGGCGCTCGAGGCGGTGATTACCCCGGTGGTCGAGCTGGTCTGGAGCAAGCGGCGCATCCTTGAAGTCTATCTGAACATTATAGAATTCGACGAAGGCGTGTTCGGGGTCGAGGCGGCGGCACGGCATTATTTCGATGTCGGCCCCGAGGCCCTGACCGCGCGACAGGCGGCGCTTCTGGCGATGGTTCTGCCCAATCCCAAGGCGCGCTCGGCCTCGCGCCCGACGCCGGAAATGGCGGCGCGGGCCCGGCGCATTGAGGACGGCGCGGCAACCATCCGCAAGGACGGGCGCGCCGCGTGTTTCGAGGATTGAAACCGGCCCGCAAGCGGGTGCATAACGGACCCGTTCACAACCCGACAAGAACCGAGCAGCCATGAACCGTTTGTACCATTTCCCGCTGTCCCCCGCCTGCCGCAAGGTCCGCCTGTCGCTTGCCGAAAAGAAGATCGAGGTCGAGCTGGTCGAGGAGCGCTATTGGGAGAAGGGCACCGAATTTCTGCGGCGCAATCCGGCGGGCAAGGTGCCGGTCCTGCAAATGGGCAGCCGCACCATGGCCGAAAGCAGCGCCATCTGCGAATTTCTGGAAGAGACCACCCCGGAGCCGCCCTTGATGCCCGCCCGCCCGGAAGCGCGCTATGAGGTGCGCCGGCTGGTCGGCTGGTTCGATGACAAGTTTCACCACGAGGTGACGGTCAACCTGCTCTATGAGCGGGTGCACAAGAAGATCATGGGCCTGTCCCCTGAAAGCCGCAACATCAAGGAAGGCGCGCGGGCGATCAAGTATCATCTGGACTATATGGGCTGGCTGCTGGATCAGCGGCGCTGGCTGGCGGGTGACGTGATGACCCTGGCCGATTTTGCCGCCGCCGCGCATCTTTCGGCGCTCGATTACGTGTCGGACGTGGACTGGAACCGGAATGCCAATGTCCAGGAATGGTATTCCAAGATCAAATCGCGCCCGGCCTTCCGCTCGCTTCTGGCTGATCATCTGCCCGGTTTTCCGCCCCCGGCGCATTACGCGGACCTCGATTTCTGATGGATCTGGCCCGGCTTGGCGCCGAGCTCAGGGCGCGGGCCTTGGCCGAGGGGTTTGCCGGTGCGGGTTTTTGCCGGCCCGACGCCACCCCGGAAACCGCCGCCCGGCTGGCAGAATTCGTGGGCAAGGGGCGCCATGGCGATATGGTCTGGATGGCCGAGCGCATGGCCTGGCGGGGGTCGGCCGCCGCGCTCTGGCCCGAGGCGCGCACCGTGATGATGCTGGCCGAGCCCTATACGCCCGACCACGATCCGACCGCGGTCTTGCGCCAGCCCGACAAGGGCGCGATCAGCGTCTATGCGCAAAATCGCGACTATCACGATATCCTGAAAAAACGTCTCAAACGCGTGGGCAGGTGGCTGATCGAGCAGGCACCGGGCAGCGAGATCAAGGTGTTTTGCGACACCGCCCCGGTGATGGAGAAGCCGCTGGCTGCCGCCGCCGGGCTGGGCTGGCAGGGCAAGCATACCAACCTGGTCAGCCGCGACCTGGGCAACTGGTTCTTTCTGGGGGCGATCTTCACCACGCTGGAGCTGCCGGTGGATGCGCCGGGGCGCGACACTTGCGGGACCTGCACCGCCTGCCTCGATGCCTGTCCGACCGATGCCTTCCCCGCACCCTATCAACTGGATGCGCGCCGCTGCATTTCCTATCTGACCATTGAGCACAAGGGACCGGTGGATGAGCCATTGCGCCCGCTTCTGGGCAATCACATCTATGGTTGCGACGATTGCCTTGCGGCCTGCCCGTGGAACAAGTTTGCGGTGGCGGCGCATGAGGCGCGTTATCATGCCCGCGCCGAGCTGATTGCGCCGGATCTGGCCAGGCTTGCCGCGCTTGACGAGGCCGGGTTTCGGGCGCTGTTTGCCGGCTCTCCGGTCAAGCGGACCGGCCGTGCCCGGTTTCTGCGCAACGTTGCCTATGCCATCGGCAATTCCGGCGACCCGGCGCTGGCCGAGGCCGTTCGTCCGCTTGCCGATGACCCCGATCCGGTGCTGGCCGAGGCCGCGCGCTGGGCGCTGGGCCGGCTCATGGCCGGTAAGGAACGATCATCCGATAGGCATCAACCACCGCGCTGATCCCCTCGGCCGCGCGCGATTGCGGATAAGGGCCGAAATAGGAGGATCCGACCCGGTACAGCACCTTGGTTCCGGCATGGCCGGGGTGAAACTGCACGCTCACCTCAACCCCCTTGGCGGCAAAGGCCCGCTCAAGCGCGCGCTTCATGTCTGCCTTGGTGACACGCCCGGAGCGCTGCGCATCCCACTCGACCTCGGCCACGATCTGTGTCCACTTGCCGGTGCCATAATAGGCCTGTAGCGCCTCTTTGGTGATACCGAGCGGGCGCAGCAGCGGATTGCCCGTCACCTTGTACCAGATCATGGACACAGCGGTAGGCGCGGCCAGCAAAAAGATGACCACGAGAAATGTTACCCATCCGCGTTGTGTGCCCGACATATGCCTGCCTTCGGTAATCCGACCTTACCGTAGCAGGACAGGGTTCAGGAAAGGTTAATGGCTATTCCCGGACCAGCTTTTCATATCCCTCGGCGATGTCGCGGGTCAGCTGACCGACCTCGAACTTCCAGTCGCCGATCTGTCCCACGGGGGTGACCTCGGCGGCGGTGCCGGTCAGCCAGCATTGCTGGAACCCGGCCAGCTCCTCGGGCATGATGTGGCGTTCATGCACCTTGATCTGCCGGTCCTTGAGCATGCCGATCACGGTCTGCCTGGTGATGCCGTTGAGAAAGCAGTCGGCCTTGGGCGTGTGCACTTCGCCATCCTTGACAAAGAAGATGTTGGCGCCGGTCGCCTCGGCGACATAGCCGCGATAATCATACATCAATGCGTCCGAGCAGCCCTTGGCCTCGGCGGCGTGCTTGCTCATGGTGCAGATCATGTAGAGCCCGGCCGCCTTGGCGTGGCTGGGGATGGTTTCGGGGCTGGGGCGTTTCCATTTGGAAATATCCAGCTTGGCGCCCTCGAACTTGGCGTCTCCGTAATAATTGCCCCACTCCCAGGCGGCGATTGCGAGCCGCACCGGGTTGCGCGCGCTGGCCACTCCCATGTCCTCGCCGGCGCCACGCCAGGCCACGGCGCGCACATAGGCATCCTCCCAGCCATTGGCCTTGAGCACCGCATATTTTGCCTCTTCGATCTGATCGACCGACCAGGGGATTTCAAAGTCGATCATGTTGGCCGAGGCATGCAGCCGTTCGCTGTGCTGGCGGCTCTTGAAGATCTTGCCGTTATAGGCCCGCTCGCCCTCGAACACGCTCGAGGCATAGTGCAGCGCGTGGGTCAGGATGTGGATATTGGCATCGCGCCACTCCACCATTTCGCCATCCAGCCAGATCTTTCCGTCGCGATCGTCATATGCACCAGCCATGGTCGTCCCTTTCCGATTTTTCCGTATACACCGGTATGCCTTTTCATAAGTTGCGCATTTTAGGTCCGTTTCGGGCATAATATTGCGCAGAAATCGAGAATCGCTACCAGTTGCATCTTGGAAAGTCAACAAGGCTGACATAAACTCCGGCTATTGAAACACTTTCGTGATCGGGGTGCGTGATGGCTGAATTTCAGGATCCGGGCGGGCAGGACCTTCTGTTTCTGACGGATGAGCAGCTTCGCAAGGGGATCGAGGCGATGTTTTTCGCCTATCGCGGTTTTACCGCCGACCCGGACAGGATCCTTGAAAAATACGGCTATGGCCGGGCCCATCACCGGGCGATCCATTTCATCCGGCGCAATCCCGGCACCACCGTCAACAACCTCCTGGCAATCCTGGGCGTGACCAAGCAGTCGCTGAACCGGGTGCTCAGGACGCTGGTGCAGGATGGCCTTGTGGAAAGCCGGGTCGGCACCCGCGACAAACGCGAGCGCAACCTGTTTCTGACCGATTCCGGCGCCGAGCTTGAGCGCGAATTGTCCAACGCTCAGCGCGCCCGCATGCGCGCCGCGTTTCTCGAGGCCGGGCCGGATGCGGTGCATGGCTTTCGCACCGTGCTCGAGGCGATGATGAACCCCGACCTGCGGCGCCATTACCGTGCCACCGGAGGGCAGGACTGATGCAGGAGAGCGAACAGGCGCACCTTCTGATCGTCGATGACGATGAGCGTATCCGCACCCTGTTGCAGCAATTCCTGGTGCGCAACGGGTTCTGGGTTTCGACCGCGCGCGATGCCGCCCATGCAAGGCGGTTGCTCGGGGGGCTGGAGTTTGACCTGATCGTGATGGACGTGATGATGCCGGGCGAAGATGGCATCGCGCTTACCCGCGCGCTTCGTCAGGATATTGCCACGCCGATCCTGCTGCTGACCGCCAAGGGCGAAACCCGGGACCGGATCGAGGGGCTGGAAGCCGGGGCGGATGACTAC
>CAZPDV010000119.1:0-6402 GCA_964585355.1 uncultured Aliiroseovarius sp. | reverse complement strand
GCGGCGGCGGTGCGGGCGGCGGCGCTGCCGGGCTCGGCCAAGGCGGCGGCGCGGGCCTCTTCCAGCGCCGCGTTCAGCCCATAGGTGCCATTCACCGCCCCGATCGCGGCCCAGCCGGCCGGCGCGCGCCCCGGCACGAAGGCGGCAATTTCCCCGGCCCAGTCGAGCCCGCCGCCGGCATGGCGCCACAGATGCACCAGCGGCACCCGCCCGGCGCTGGCCAGCAGTACCTCGCAAGCAAGGCGCCGGCGGCCAAGCTTGAGCCCACGCACGCCCCCACGGCCCAGCGCCCGCAGCGGGCCGGCGGCGGGGTCAACCAGCGTCACCTCGGCCCCGGCCGCGCTCAGAACGGTCGCGGCATTTTCCACATTTCCGTTATCTATCAAGGCGATGCGCTCTCCGACCAGGACCCCGTAGCGGCCCAGATATTCCAGCGCCGCCGCCGTGGCCATGACCCCCGGCCGGTCGTTATCGGCAAAGGTCAGCGGCCGGTCGATGGCCCCCGCGGCCAGCAGCACCCGCGCCGGGCGCATGCGGATCAGCCGCGGCGGCAGGGCAAAGCCGCGCTCCTGGACCAGCGCCACCAGCCCGTGGTCATAGGCGCCGATGGCGGTGGTGGTGCGCATCAGCCGCCCGCCCGCCGCCTGGAACGCGGCGATCTGGGCCGCCACCCACTCGGCCGGGGCCTGGCCTTCCACCGGGCGGGCGCGGGCGTAAAGTCCGCCGCCGGGCGCCGGCCGGTCATCCACCAGCACCACCTCCTGCCCGGCCTCGGCCGCAGCGCGGGCCGCGGCCAGCCCGGCCGCGCCAGCCCCGATCACCAGCAGCTCGCAGGCATCATGGCCCTGTTCGGCCCACCAGCCGGGGGGTGTTTCGCCCTCCAGCGCGCCGAGCCCGGCCATGCGCCGGATCATCGGCTCGAACAGGTGCCAGTCGGGCCACATGAAGGTCTTGTAGTAGAACCCCGCCGGCATCAGCCGGTGAAACAGGTCGAGCCCGCCCTTGAGGTCGCGCCCGGCAGAGGGCCAGGCATTGACCGCGCGCGCCTGCATGCCGTCCTCCAGCAGCGTGGTGGTGGCCGGGCAATTCGGACGCGAGAGCCCCGCCAGGGTCACGTTCATCACCGCGTTCGGGTCATCGACCCAGGCGCCCCAGACCCCGCGCGGGCGGTGATACTTGAACGACCGGCCCATGATCCGCACCCCGGCCGCCAGCAGCGCCGAGGCCAGGCTATCGCCGGGATGGCCGGTAAAGCGGCGCCCGTCAAAGTGGAAAGACAGGCGGCGGGTGCGGTCGATCAGCCCGCCTTGCGGAAGGCGCCGGGCGGTCATGGCACGCCCCCTTCCGGCCCGTCGCGCAGGGCAACCGCGCCGGTGACCTGCATGGAAACCGTGTCGCGCTCAAGCAGAAAGACCTCGGCGCAGGTCAGGTGCATCCAGACCTCGCGGCTGGCGCCCTTCGGGTTGGTGCGGGCGTAAAGCCAGGCCTGCCAGGCCTCGGCGCTGACCGGGCCGGTCGTGTCGGGGCGGGTCTTGCCGGCCTCGCCCAGGAAGTGAAACTCGCGTTCGTCGCGCAGACCGCAAAAGGGACAGGGGAAGCGTTGCATGGCCTGGCTCCTCAATGCGCAATACCGGCGGCTGCGCCTTCGTCGATCAGCCGGCCGGTGGTGAAACGGGAAGGGTCGAAGGGGCGGCTGATCCGGTGATGGGAGCCCCGCGCCAGCAGATGCGCAAACAGGGTGCCGCCGGCCGGGATCGCCTTGAAGCCGCCGTGCCCCAGCCGCAATTCAGGTACAGGCCGGGGATGCCCGACGGGCCGATCAGCGGCGAGCTGTCGGGGGTGACATCGACGATCCCGGCCCAGTGGCGCAGCAGCTTGACCCGCGCCAGCGCCGGCGCCATTTCCACGATCCCGGCCAGCACGGCCTCCTGCACCGGCAGGGTGCCGCGCTGACCATAGGAAGGCACCCGGTCGAGCGCGCCGCCGATCACCAGCCCGCCCTTGTCGGACTGGCTGAAATAGGTGCCGGTGGCGGCGGAAAAGGCAACCGTGTCGATCACCGGCTTGAGCGGCTCGGTGACAAAGGCCTGCAAGGCATAGGAGGTGATCGGCAGGCGGAGCCCGGCCAGCCCCGCCAGCACCGAGGAATGCCCCGCCACCGCCGCGCCGATGCGGCCGGCGCGGATCTCGCCCCGATTGGTGACCACCCCGGTGATCCGCCCCGCCTCGCGCAGAAAGCCGGTGACCTCGCAATTCTGGATGATATCGACCCCCATGCGGTCGGCGGCGCGGGCATAGCCCCAGACCACCGCATCGTGGCGCCCGGTGCCGCCGCGCGCCTGCCAGACCCCGCCATGGATGGGAAAGCGCGCATCCGGTCGCAGGTTCAGGATCGGCGCCAGCGCCCGCACCCGGTCGCGCCCGATCAGCTCGGCCTCGACCCCGCCCAGGCGCATGGCATTGACGTGGCGCGCGCCCATTTCCATGTCGCGTTCGGAATGGGCCAGCATCAGCATGCCGCGCTGGGAAAACATCACGTTGAAGTTGAGCTCGCGCGAGAGCCCCTCGTAAAGCCGCACCGAAAGGTCATAGAGCGCGCAGCTTTCGGGGTAGTAGTAGTTGGAGCGGATGGCGGTGGTGTTGCGCCCGGAATTGCCGCCGCCGATCCAGCCCTTTTCCAGCACCGCCACCCGGCGGATACCGTGGTTTTTCGCCAGGTACCAGGCGGTGGCCAGCCCGTGCCCGCCGCCGCCGATGATCACCACGTCATAGCGCGGTTTCGGCGTCGGGTTGCCCCAGGCGGGCGCCCAGCCGGACTGACCGCGCAGGGCCTCTTTGAACAGGCGAAGGGCGGAGTAACGCTGTTTCATGGCGGTATCATGGCACAAGCCGGGCCGGAGGAAAGGGGTTTCTTGCCGGCGCCCGCCCGGGTCGGCCTGCGGCGGGCAGATCGGAGGCCTCCGGCGGGAGTATTTGGGGAAAGATGAAAGCCGGCATCAGTCTTGCGGCAGGGCCTGGCGGATGTCGTCAAGCAGGTCGTCGATGTCTTCGAGCCCCACCGAGAGGCGCACCAGGCCTTCGCTGATCCCGTGTTCGGCACGTTCCTCGGGGGTATAGGTGGCGTGGGTCATCGAGGCGGGATGTTGCACCAGGGTTTCGGCGTCTCCCAGCGACACGGCGCGCGAGATCAGGCGCAGCCGGTTCATCATCGCAACCCCGGCCGCGTAGCCGCCCTTGAGTTCGAACGAGATCATGCCGCCGGGCAGGCGCATCTGGCGTTGGGCAAGCGCGTATTGGGGAAACGAGGCAAGGCCGGGATAGTTCACCAGCTCGACCGCCGGCGAGGCTTGCAGAAATTCGGCCACCTTCTGGGCGTTTTCGCTGTGGCGCTGCATGCGCAGGGCCAGGGTTTTCAGCCCGCGCATGATCAGCATGGCGTTGAACGGCGCCATGGCCGCGCCGGTCATGTCCTTGAGGCCGAAGCCGCGCACCTCGTCGATTGCCTCCTGCCGGCCGGCGATCATGCCGGCGATGACATCGCCATGGCCGCCCAGATATTTGGTGGCGGAATGCACCACGAAATCGGCGCCAAGCTCGATCGGGCGGGTGATATAGGGGGTGGCATAGGTGTTATCGACCACCACCAGCGCGCCATGGGCATGGGCGATTTCCGAGATCGCGGCAATGTCCACCAGCCGCATGTTGGGGTTGGCGGGGGTTTCGAAATAGACGACCCTGGTTCTGTCGCTGATCGCCGCGCGCAGGGTTTCGGGGTCGGTCAGGTCAAGATGGGTGGTATGGATGCCGAACTTGCCCAGGCCGTGGTTGAGAAAGGAAAAGGTGCAGCCATAGAGGGTCTGGTCGGCGATCACCTGGTCACCGGGGGCAAGCAGCGTCCACATCAGGGCCGAAATCGCGCCCATGCCCGAGGCCAGCGCCATGCCCGCCTCGGCGCCTTCGAGGCTGGCCAGGCGTTGTTCGAGCAGGCGGTTGGTGGGGTTGTTGGTGCGCGAATAGATATAGCCCTCGCGCTCGCCCGCGAAAATCTCGCCGCCCTGTTCGGCGGTCTCGAAGGTGAAGGTTGCGCTCAGGTGCAAGGGCGGCACCAGCGCGCCTTCGTTGGCGCGGCTGTCATAGCCGTGGTGGATGGCGCGGGTGGCGAAGCCTTTGGGGGAATTTTTCATCTGGATCCTGTTGGTGACGTGGTGCCGGGCACCTGTATTCTTGCAAGACGCGGGCCTTTCGCCGCGACCTTCAAGGTTTTGCGCCGGATTTTGCCGCGGGGCAAGGGGGGCGCCGGCGCGCGCGCTTTTACCTTGCGTCAAACCGCCTGTCCCGCCGGCCGGTTTTGCGGCACTATTGATGGCGGGAAGGTCAGGGAATTGCCCCGCCGCATCCCGAGGGAAAGGGAGGAAAGCCGTGCTGGTACTGGAAGAAAACGACGTGGAAACGCTCCTGCCCATGGCAGATGCGATCGAGGTGGTAGATGCGGTGATGCGCGATGTGGCGCGCGGGGCGACAGAATTGCCGTTGCGTTTTGCCATGCCGGTGGGGGACGACAACAAGATGGGGGTGATGCCCGGCGCGATCCCCGACCCGGCCTGCTACGGGATCAAGCTGGTGAGCCTGTTTCCCGGCAATCCGGCGCGCGGCCTGTCCTCGCATCGCGGGGCGATCGTGCTGTTCGAGGCCGAGACCGGCGGGGCGGTGGCGATGATGGATGCGGGGCTGCTGACCGCCCTGCGCACGGCGGCGGCCAGCGCGGTCGCCACAAGGGCGCTGGCGCGCGCGCAGGCGCAGACCCTGGCCATTGTCGGTTATGGCGAACAGGCCTGGCACCATCTGGCGGCGATCCGTGCGGTGCGACCGATCCGCAGGCTTGCGGTGGCCGGGCGCGATGCCGGCAAGGCCGCGGCCTTTGCCGCGCGCGCGGCGGCCCGGTACCCCGCGCTTGAAATCTCGTCTTCCGACGATGTGGCGCGCGCCGTGGCCGGGGCCGATATCGTCTGCACCGTTACCGCGTCGCCCACGCCTGTGCTGATGGGCGACTGGCTGGCCGAGGGGGCGCATGTGAACGTGGTGGGCGCGTCGATCCCCTCCATGCGCGAGGTGGATGACCGGCTGGTGGAGCGCGGCGATATCTGGGTGGATTACCTGCCTTCGGCGCTGGCCCAGGCGGGCGAGATCGTGGACATGATCGCCGCCGGCCGCCTGCGCGCGACCGATCTGAAGGGGGAAATCGGCGCGGTTCTGGCGGGCGATGCCCCCGGTCGCGCAACCGCCGATCAGATCACCATCTATCGCTCGCTCGGCGTGGCGGCGCAGGACCTGGCCTGTGCGTGGCGGGTGCTGGAACGGGCCGAAGCCCAGGGGCGCGGCCAGCGCGTCCGCTTGTAGCCCGGTCAGGGGCCGGGAGGCAGGCAGGCGCTATTTCGGCAGGGCAAAGACCTGGCCCGGATAGATCAGGTCCGGGTCGCGGATCCGGTCGCGATTGGCCTTGAATATCCGCACATAGAGCACCCCCTCGCCATAGGTGTCGGTGGCGATCTGCCACAGCGTATCGCCCGGCTGAATGGTGACCGCGCGCAGCGGCGGGGCGGTGGCATCGCCCTTTGGCAGGGTTTGCGCCGCAACGGCGGCCAGCTGGGCGGCGTCTTCGCGCTTGAACGGCGTTTCCAGCCGCGAACTGACCGAGCCATCCGGGCGCAGCTGGTCCACCCGCAGGGTATAGACGCCGCTTTCCACCTCGGGCAGGCTGGTGCGCCACTGACCGTCCTCGGCGATGCGGGTGGTCAGGATCGGGCGGTTGTCCAGATAGACCCGCACATTCCCGCTACTGGTGCCGCGGCCTGACAACAGGACCTCTCCGGTCGGGTCATAGGTAATGGCGTCGAGCGTGACGTTTTCCTGAACCTGCGGGGCCGGGGCGCCGCTCTGCACCACCCTGACCCCCTCGCTTGAGGCGATCACCACCTGGGGCGGAGCCGGGGCGGCGGGCGCTGCGGTCGGCGCTGTATCGCTGGCACCGGACGATGGGACACTGACGGCGGGCGCTGTATCGCTGGCGGCGGGCGCTTCGGCCGTGATGGGCGCCGGGGGGGGAGTGGTCGGCGCGGTTGCGTCGGGTTCCGGAGCGGGCGCGGTGGCGGATTGCTCCATGGCGGGCTGGGTCGCCTCGGCCAGGCTCCCGGCCGCTTGCTGCGTCGGCGCGGCCGCAGGTGCCCCTGACGCCTCGGTGGGCTGGGCCGGGGCTGGCCGGGGCTCTGACGCCGGTGATGTTGCCGCACTGGCAGCCGGCGTGGAGTGCACCGGCGCCGCGGCATTTGTCGGGGCCTGCATGGGGGTGTCGGTGGGGGAGGCCTCGGCCACCGTCGGGCGGGCCGGCGCGGGGGCCTCGACCGG
>CAZPDV010000118.1:0-6432 GCA_964585355.1 uncultured Aliiroseovarius sp. | reverse complement strand
CCCCGCCGCCCCCTGACGCCGCGCCGGCCGCCGAAACCGCTCCTGCCCCCGCGCCCGACCCCGAAAAGCCCGGCCTGATCGGCCGCCTGATCCGGCGGGACAGCAGGCCCGCCGCCCGCCGGGTGCTGGACGACGCCATGCTGGAAAGCCTCGAGGACCTGATGATCGCCTCGGACATGGGCGTTGACACCGCCATGCGCGTCACCGCCAACCTGTCGGCCAGCCATTTCGGCAAGAAGCTGTCGGTCGAGGAAATCAAGCGCCTGATGGCCGCGGAAATCGCCCGGATCATGGAGCCGGTGGCCCGGCCGCTGCCGCTTTATGCGAAAAAACCGCAGGTGGTGCTGGTGGTCGGCGTCAATGGCTCGGGCAAGACCACCACCATCGGCAAACTGGCCAGCCAGTTCCGCGCCGCCGGCAAGTCGGTAATCATCGCCGCCGGCGACACCTTCCGCGCCGCTGCGGTCGAACAGCTCCAGGTCTGGGGCGAACGCGCCGGCGTGCCGGTGCTGACCGCGCCCGAGGGCTCGGATCCCGCCAGCCTCGCCTTCGATGCCATGACCCGGGCCGAACAGGAAGGCGCCGACCTCTTGATGATCGACACGGCCGGGCGCCTGCAAAACCGCGCCGACCTGATGGAGGAACTGGCCAAGATCGTGCGCGTGATCCGCAAGAAAGACCCCGAGGCGCCGCACAACACCCTCCTGGTGCTGGATGCCACCACCGGGCAAAACGCCCTCAGCCAGGTCGAAATCTTCCAGAAACTCGCCGATGTCAGCGGCCTGGTGATGACCAAGCTCGACGGCACCGCCAAGGGCGGCGTGCTGGTGGCGCTGGCCGACCGGTTCGCCCTGCCAATCCACGCCATCGGGGTCGGCGAACAGATCGACGACCTGGCCCCGTTCGACCCCGAAGAATTCGCCGCCGCCCTGACCGGCACCTGACCTGCCTTTCATCTTTCCCGCAATACTCCACGGGGGTCCGGGGGTGTGAAACCCCCGGCGCCGCCACCACCGCAACCGGACCGAACATGAGCCAATGGCTGATCTCTCTCGAAGGCACCCCGGCCGGCCACAGCCTGGCAGTGGCGCTGGCGCTCACCGCCGCCTTCCTGCACGCGGCCTTCGGGGCGCTGCAAAAGGGCCGGCACGACCCGTGGCTGTCGCGCGGCGCAATCGACATCTCCTATGCTCTCATCGCTGCCCCCTTCGCGCTTTTCGTGGTGCCATGGCCGCAACCGGGGCTCTGGCCGATCCTGGCCGTGACCTTCCTGATCCATGTGGGCTACAAGCTGGCGCAGGCCCAGACCTATGTTCTGGGAAGCTATACCGTGGTCTATCCGGTGGTGCGCGGCACCGGGCCGCTTTTCACGGTCATCGGTGCCACCATCTTTTTCGATGAACGCTATGCGCCGTTGCAATGGCTGGGGGTTGCGCTGCTGCTGGCCGGGATTTTCGGGCTGGCCGCCTTCAACCTGCGTCACTGGCAGGCCGGGCGGGCCCAGCTCAAGCCGGCGCTGGCCATGGCGGTGCTCACCGGGCTGTTCGTCGCCAGCTACACCACCTGGGACGCCTTCGGCATCCGCCGGGCGCTGGACCCGTTCACCTTTCTGGCATGGTTTTTCCTGATCGACGGGCTGTTCATGCCGGTGCTGGCGGTGTTGCACTGGCGTCAGATGGTCTCTCGCCCGGCCCTGCCGCCCCTGATGGCACGCGGGGTGATCGGTGCCCTCATCGCCTTTTTCAGCTTTGGCTCGATCATGCTGGCCACCCGGCTCGATCAGGTGGGGCAAGCCGCCGTCCTGCGCGAGACCTCGACGGTTTTCGCGGCCCTGATCGGCTGGCTCATGCTGGGCGAAAAGGTGGGCGGCATCCGCCTGGCGCTGATGGGGTTGATCGCCGGCGGAGCTGTGATAGTGGAATGGGCAGGATAGGAGGGCGCAATGGCCGACAAACAGATCAAGCCTGGCATGAAGGCGCTTCTTGAATACGGCCCGATCATCGCGTTCTTCCTGGGCTATTTCCTGCTGAAAGACCGGGTTTTCACGGTGGCCGGGCGGGAATATGACGGTTTCATCGCGGTCACGGCCATGTTCATCCCGCTGCTGGCGCTGGCCACCTTCGCACAGTGGCGCCTGTCCGGCACGATCTCGAAAATGCAGATCATCACCCTGGTGCTGGTGGTGGTGTTCGGCGGCTTGTCGGTGTGGTTCAATGACGAACGCTTCTTCAAGATGAAGCCCACCATGATCTACCTGATCTTCGCCGGCCTCCTGGGCTTTGGCCTGCTGCGCGGCGAAAGTTACCTCGAGGCGGTGATGGGGGAAAACCTGCCGCTCAGGCGCGAGGGCTGGATGATCCTGACCCGGCGGCTGCTGCTTTTCTTTCTGGCGCTGGCGGTGTTCAACGAAGTGGTCTGGCGCAATTTTTCAACCGCCACCTGGGTCACCTTCAAGACCTTCGGGCTGACCCTGGGCACCTTCGCATTTTTCATGGCGCAGGTAGGGCTTTTCAACCGCTACGGCGTGTCCGAGGACACCGACCCGGATGACTGAATACCGTTTCGCAACCCTCGAGGCCCATCTTGGCCGGGTATATGGCCCTTCGCGGCCGGTGGTGGTGGACCAGACCCGGATCGCCGAATTTGCCGAGGCCACGGGTGATCATCAATGGATTCATGTGGATGTGGAGCGCGCCCGGCGCGAAAGCCCTTATGGCGCCACCATCGCCCACGGGTTTCTCACCCTGTCCCTGGTGGCCGAGGCCATGGAACATGTGGGAATCGCGCCCCCGGATGCCAGCGCAGTCATCAATTACGGCGTTGAAAAGGTGCGGTTTCTCAGCCCGGTCATTGCCGGCGCAACCCTGAGCGCACGCTTTACCCTGACAGCGGTCGAGCCGCGCGGCGCCGGGCGCAAGCTTCTCAATATTGCCGGAGAAGTCGCCGCAGAGGGGGCCGGGAAACCGGCGCTGATCGGCACATTTCTGGTGCTGGTCATCGCCTGACACCGGGCGCCCCGCCCTGCCGCCCAGCCCTGAAAGCGCCCTGTTCTGGCCGCGCCCTTCTCACACCTCATCGGCAAAATGCCGCATGGTCAGGCGGATGGCATTGGGCGCCGCCTGGCCCAGCCCGCAGATCGAGGCGTCCTGCATCAACACGCACAGCTCCTCCAGCAGCCCCCGGTCCCACCGTTCGGCCTGCATCAGCTGCACCGCCTTTTCACAGCCCACCCGGCACGGGGTGCATTGACCACAGCTTTCGCGTTCGAAAAACCGCAGCATGTTCAGCGCCGCCGCCCGCGGGCTGTCCCGGTCCGACAACACCACCACCGCGGCCGAGCCGATGAACGTGTCATGCGGCTGGAGCATGTCGAAATCCAGCGGCACATCATCCAGCGTCGCCGGCAACAGCCCCGAGGAAGGCCCGCCCGGCTGATAGGCGGCAAAGACATGCCCCTCGGCCATGCCGCCGGCCGCGTCGATCACCTCCCGGATGGTCGAGCCGGCGGGCAGCAGGTACACGCCCGGTCGCGCCACCCGCCCGGAAACCGAATAGTGGCGCAGCCCCGTGCGGCCGTTTTTCCTGACCGCGCTCATGACCTCGGGGCCTTCGCGCAGGATGCGCGCCACCCACCACAGGGTCTCGACATTATGCACCAGGGTCGGCTGGCCGAACAGGCCGTTTTCGGCCACATAGGGCGGCCGGTGCCGGGGCAGGCCGCGCTTGCCCTCGATGCTCTCGATCATGGCGCTTTCTTCGCCACAGATATAGGCACCGGCGCCGCGGCGCAGTTCCACATGCCCCTCGGGGATCAGGCCATCCTTTTCCAACGCCTTGATTTCCCGCAACAAAACCCGCCGGATGCCAGGATATTCATCGCGCAGATAGATAAAGACCCGATCCGCCTCGACCGCCCAGGCGGCGATCAGCATCCCCTCCAGCACCAGGTGCGGCCGGGTCTCCAGCAGCACCCGGTCCTTGAACGTGCCGGGCTCGCCCTCATCGGCATTGACCGCCAGGTAGCGCGGCCCGGGATGGGCGCGCACAAGGCCCCATTTCTGCCCGGTGGGAAAGCCCGCGCCGCCCTGCCCGCGCAGGCCCGCCGCCTTGAGCGCCGCCTGTGCCTCCTGCCAGGAGCCGCCAGCGCGCAGGCGCAGCATCCTGTCATAGCCGCCGCCCGCGCGGTATTCCGCCAGGGTCTCGGCCGGCGGCTCCGGCGCATGCACCGCCCCCGCGCGCACCGCTTCCAGCACCGTCTCGGGGGTGGCATGGCCCAGGTGGTTGTGCCCGACCTCTGCCACCGGCGCCGCCTCGCAGCGGCCCATGCAGGGCGCGCGCAGGATGCGGATGCGGGCGGGATCGGTCCCGGCCGCCAGCGCGCGGGCCAGCGCATCCGCACCGGCCATTTCACAGCTCAGGCTGTCGCAGACCCGGATGGTCAGATCCGGCGGTGGCCCCTCGCCGTCGCTCACCAGGTCAAAATGCGCATAGAAGCTGGCCACTTCGTAAATCTCGGCCTGCGACAGGTTCATTTCTTCGGCCAGCGCCCGAATATGGGCGGCGGACAGGTGGCCGTACCGGTCCTGCACCAGGTGCAGATATTCGATCAGGAGGTCCCGCCGCCGCGGCCGCTCGCCCAGAAGCGCGCGGATCTCGGTCAGCGCAGCCGGCTCCACCTGCCGCCCCTTCGGCAGCGGCCGCGCCTTGCCGCGCCCGTCCTTCCATGGCCGCGCCGCGCTGTCTCGATCTGTGGTCATGTCCAAACCCATCTGTTATCCTGCGCTGAACCTAGCAAGCCCGACCCGCCGCAGGCGAGCCAAAAACGACGCCACCGGACCAATTGCGCAGCCATCGCATGCATAGCACGATCAAGACCGCCGCCAATATCGCCGTTTTCGCCCTGATCGCCGGCCTGCCGCTGGCCCTGGCCGGGCTGGGCGCGCGGGTCGGCGGCGCGGCGGTCTGGCTGGCGCTTTTCTACATGACCGGGCTGGCCATGCTGGCCGACCGGGCGATCCGCCGCATCCCGCCGGCGGCAGCACCGGACACGGGCAGCATGGCGGCAAATGCCCTGTCGGTTCTGCTGGGGCTGGGGCATTTCGTGCTGCTGGCGCTGGTGATCCCGGCGCTGGCGGGGCAAGGCGGGCCTGGCCCGGCGGCCCGGCTGGCGCTGTTTCTTGCCGCCGGCATGTGGTTTGGCCAGGTCTCGAACTCGAACGCGCATGAGCTGATCCACCGCCGCGCGCCGGGGCTCTACTGGCTGGGGGTGGCGATCTATACCAGCCTGCTGTTCGGCCATCACGCCAGCGCGCATCGCAAGGTCCACCACCGCCACGTGGCCACCCCGCGCGACCCCAATTCGGCCCGCCGTGGCGAGGGGTTCTATCGCTTTGCGCCGCGTGCCTGGCTGGGCTCGTTTCGGGCCGGGCTTGCGGCCGAGCGCGGCGGGCGCGGGCTGAATCCCTACTGGATCTATCTGGGGGGCGCGGCGGCAACGCTGCTCTGGGCCGGCTGGCTGGCCGGGGGGCGCGGGGTGGCGGCCTTGATCGCGCTTGCGGCCTATGCCCAGATGCAGCTGCTCCTGTCGGATTACGTGCAGCATTACGGGTTGAGGCGCCCCACCGGGCCGGACGGGCGCCCGGTGCCGGTCTCGGACGCCGACAGCTGGAACGCCGCGCAATGGTTCAGCGGTTTCCTGATGCTGAACGCGCCGCGCCATTCCGACCACCACGCCCACCCGGCGCGCCCCTATCCCTCGCTGCGCCTGCCGCCCCCGCACGCGGCGCCGCGCCTGCCATATTCGCTGCCGGTCATGGCGGCGATCGCGCTGGTGCCGCCGCTGTGGCGCCGGGTGATGGCGCGCGAACTTGCCAAATGGCAGCGCCTGCGCCAGGCTGAGGCATGACCCGCCTGTTGCCCATCCTTGCCGCGACCCTGGCCCTGGCCGCGCCCGCCGCCCGCGCCGGCCCGGTGCTCGACGGCCCCGGTTTCGAAGCCGCTACCCGGGGCCAGACCTTCGAGTTCAGCTTCGATGGCGTCCCATATGGCGCCGAGCAATACCTGCCCGACCACAAGGTGCTGTGGTCGTTTCTCGACGGGCGCTGCCTCAGCGGCGAATGGCGGGCCGAGGGCGATCAGATCTGTTTTGCCTACGAGGACCGGCCCGGCGATTTTCAGTGCTGGCAGTTTCAGGGCGATGGCATCGGCCTCAGGGCGCAGGTGGTCGAGGACGGCGCCGACGGGCCGGTCTATACCGCCCGCCCGACCGGCGCGCCGCTTTATTGCATGGGGCCGGATGTGGGTGTTTAAAGCCTTTCGAGGAAACCTTGGGGATCCCCCTGATGCCTGATTTGTGTGTCCCCCTGTTTGGGAGGATCGCCTCATGCCAGCAGCATTTCCAAAGGAACTTCGGGACCGTTTTGCGCGATTGAT
>CAZPDV010000117.1:0-6481 GCA_964585355.1 uncultured Aliiroseovarius sp. | reverse complement strand
GTATCGGCGCGCGGGGTGACCGGCATCGGCGCGCGCTCGCACATGCGGGCGAAGGCCCCGGCGGTCACGTCGATCAGAGGCAGGTCGGTGACCCCGGCAAGGCCCGGCGCCAGGTCCGGGGTGATAAAGACCGCCTTGGCGCCGGAATTTTCCAGGATATAGGCGACCTCGCGCGGGTGCAGCTTGTTGTTGATCGGCACCATCGCCGCCCCGGCAATCCAGATGCCATACATGGCGGTGATATAGTGCGGGCAATTTGTCAGGAACAGCGCCACCCGGTCCCCCGGCGCGATGCCATCGCCGGCCAAGGCGGCGGCCAGGCCCGAGGCATCCCTGAAAAGCCCTGCATAATCCGATACTTGCCGCGCGCCGGAAAACAGGGCCGGGCGCGTGGGGCTGACCCGCGCCGTGCGCTCGAGCCAGAGCGCAAGGTTCATCTGGCGGGCTCCAGCACCGAGGCGTAATTGGCCACGCCCGAGCCGCCCATGTTGAACACCAGCCCGTGCTCGGCGCCCTTGACCTGCATCTCGTCCGCCTCGCCCATCACCTGGCGGGCCACCATCACATGCATGCTGACCCCGGTCGCGCCCACCGGGTGGCCCTTGGCCTTGAGTCCGCCGGACAGGTTCACCGGCAGGCTGCCGCCGGGGCGCACGATGCCTTCTTCCAGCGCCCGCGCCCCCTGCCCCGGCTCGGCCAGGCCCATGGCCTCGTACACCAGCAATTCGGCAATGGTGAAACAATCATGCACCTCGGCCAGGTCGATATCCTCGAGCGTCAGGCCGGCGGCCTCGATGGCGCCGCGCATGGCCCGGGCCGGCCCCTCGAAGGCCAGCGGGTCGCGCCGGCTCATGGGCAGGTAGTCATTGACCTGCACGCTGGCGCGGAAATTGACCGCCCGCGGCGCGCTGGCGGCCACGTCATCGGCCACCATCACCAGCGCCGCCGCCCCGTCCGACACCAGCGAGCAATCGGTGACCTTGAGCGGGTCGGCCACCAGCGGGTTCTTGTCGCTGGGCACGGCGCAGAAATCCACCGGCAGCTCCTTGTGCAGATGCGCCAGCGGGTTTTTCATGGCATTGGCGTGGTTCTTGGCGGCGATCTCGGCCAGGGTGCGGGAATGGTCGCCATATTTGTCGAAATAGGCGCGGGCGAACTGGCCAAAGACCTGCGGGAAGGAAAGCCCCGCCTCCTCGGGCTGATAGGCGGCATGGCCCAGCCCCTTGGCCACTTCCGCCGTGGGCAGGTGGGTCATCTTCTCGACCCCGATCACCAGCGCCACCCGGGCGCGGCCCGCGTCAATCGCATCGCGCGCCGCATAAACCGCGGCCGAGCCCGAGGCACAGGCATTTTCCAGCCGCGCCGCCGGGGTAAAGCGCAGGTCGTTGTGGATGCCCAGCGCCAGCGAGGACGGAAACCCCTCGGGCACCATGCCGCCATTGAAATGCCCGACAAAGATCGCATCCACATCGCCGGGGGCAATGCCGGAATGGGCCAGCGCCTCGGCCCCGGCATTGATCACAAGCTCCTCCAGCCCCTCGGACAATTTCCCGAATTGCGTATGCCCCCAACCGATGATCTTGACCATTTTTCCCTCCGTGACTTTGGCTCAGTATCCCGCGCCCGCCCGGCGCGTGCAATCCTTGCGAAAAACGACGCAGCGTCCCGTTGTTTTTTGCCCCCGAATTGGGCAATCTCGGCCCAGGGAGATTTGCATGGGCCAGTCCAAGCCGCATACGCGCATCCAGGCGAAAAACCGTGCGGCCATTCTCGAGGCCGCGCTGGAAGTGTTCAGCCGGGCCGGGTTTCGCGGCTCGACCCTGGATCAGATCGCCCAGGCGGCGGGCCTGTCCAAGCCCAACCTGCTGTATTACTTTCCTTCCAAGGAGGCGATTCACACGGCCCTGCTCGAGCAGCTTCTCGAGAGCTGGCTGGAACCCCTGCAGGCGCTGGACGCGGCCGGAGACCCCACCGAGGAAATCATCGACTATGTGCTGCGCAAGCTGGAAATGGCGCGCAGCATGCCGCGCGAGAGCCGGCTTTTCGCCAACGAGATCATCCAGGGCGCGCCGCGCATCATGGACGAGATCCGCGGCCCGCTCAAGGCGCTGGTGGATGAAAAGGCCGCGGTGATTCGCGGCTGGTCCGAGGCCGGCAAGATCGCCCGGCTGGACCCGTATCACCTGATCTTCTCGATCTGGGCCACCACCCAGCATTATGCCGATTTCGATGCCCAACTGCGCGCCATCCTTGAACCCGAGGGAGAGGCGCATTTCACCGATGCCGCCGATTTCCTCAAGCACCTCTACTGCGCGGCGTTAAAGCCGCGTTAACCATGAAATCACTTTTTTTGCCCCGGTTAACAATCGCGTAACCCTGCTATTATAATGTGTCGCTGTGGGGGCTCCTTGGGTGAGGAGCTTGAGATGGAACTTTTATCGACACTGTCGCAACAGGCGGTGCTTGGCGTTGCCCAGCAAGCGCCGCTGCACAAACCGCCGGAAGCGCGACCTGCGCCGCCCGCCGATACCGCCACGCAAACCGGCACCAATCCACGTTCTGACAGCCAGAACGGGGCCAATGCCGCGCTGATACGCAAGGCCAACGGGGCCGAACATCCGCTGTCTCGGGCCGAAAAGCTCGACCGGCCGGCCGGCCCGCCGCCAACCTTCGAGATCAGCCTGCTTGAACAGGATCGCGAGATGCAGCGCTCGATCGCCAGCATGCAGGCACAGCGCGGCCTGGAACGCGACGCCGATGCCATCGCGCCAGAGCCACGGGCCACATCCGCCCCGCGCGAGGCGGACGAAGCGCGCGAAGCACAGGCCCGTCAATCGCAACCCGTGCCGCAAGATGTAGCGCTGGCCGATATTGGACGCCGCCCCGCCATGCCCCTGGATAAAAGCTGAGCATCTCGGGCGCGAAGGGGGCATGATGGCGCTTTTCGATTTTCTGACCGGCACAAAGCGCCCCAAGCCGGGCATCCCCCTGCCCCGGCGCACAAGCTGCGCGCCGGCGTGCCCAGCCTTTCAGCCAGCGTTTCCGGCTTTCGCGGCCAGAAACGCGAAATTTCGTTTGGCAGCGGCTATGCCTTTACCGAGGAACTGCGCCCGGCCAGGTCTATAAACACCGCTTCAGAAGCGCCGAGTTGAAAAAGCCGCTGCAAGAGGCCGTGACCGCCAGGGGCTGGACCTGGAAAGGCGTGGCCTTCGGCCGGCTGTGAGCCGAAAATCCCGCGCGATCCGGCCTTTCATCGCCCGCCCCTTGGGCTTATAAGCAGGCAATGCAATGACCCCCAAGGGGCAAGAGCCGGGCGAGGACGACCATGACCGACGAAAGACAAGCACGCGATGTGGCCTTCATCAAGGCGTTGGCAGAGCTTCTGAACGAAAATGACCTGACCGAGCTCAGCGTCAAGCGCCACTTCGGCAAGGACGACAGCCTGAACGTGACCGTCAGCCGCGCCCGCGAGGTGGTGGCCGCCCCCGCCCCGCTTCCGGCCGCCCCTGCTGCACCGGTCGCCGCGCCCGCCGCTGAACCGGCTCCGGCCGCCCCCACGGTTGCCGAAGATCCCGCCAGCCACCCCGGCGCCGTGACCTCGCCCATGGTCGGCACCGTCTATCTGCAACCCGAGCCCGGCGCCGCCCCCTTCGTTTCGGTCGGCGACAGCGTGGCCGAAGGCGACACCCTGCTGATCATCGAGGCCATGAAGACCATGAACCACATCCCCGCCCCGAAAGCGGGCAAGATCAAGCGCATCCTGGTCGAAGACGGCGTTCCGGTCGAATTCGGCGCCCCGCTTGTGATCATCGAGTGACGCATGCCCATGTTTGACAAGATCCTGGTGGCCAATCGCGGCGAAATTGCGCTGCGGATTATCCGCGCCGCCCGCGAAATGGGCATCAAGTCGGTGGCGGTCCACTCCACCGCCGATGTGGACGCGATGCATGTGCGCATGGCCGATGAAAGCGTGTGCATCGGCCCGCCGCCCAGCGCTGAAAGCTATCTGTCGATCCCCGCGCTGGTGGCCGCCTGCGAGATCACCGGCGCCCAGGCGATCCACCCAGGCTATGGATTTCTCAGCGAAAACGCGCGCTTCGTGCAGGTGCTCGAGGATCACGGCATCACCTTTATCGGCCCCACCGCCGAACATATCCGCATCATGGGCGACAAGATCACCGCGATCGAGACCATGAAGGCGCTGGGCGTGCCCTGCGTGCCCGGCTCTGACGGCTCGGTCGCCTCGGTCGATGAGGCCCGGCGCATTGGCGAGCAAATCGGCTATCCGGTCATCGTCAAGGCCACTGCCGGCGGTGGCGGGCGCGGCATGAAGGTGGCGATGAATGCCGACGAAATGGAAAGCGCCTTTCAGACCGCGCGTTCCGAGGCCAAGGCGGCCTTTGGCAATGACGAGGTGTATATCGAGAAGTACCTGACCACGCCGCGCCATATCGAGGTGCAGGTTTTTGGCGACGGCAAGGGAAATGCGGTGCATCTGGGCGAGCGCGACTGTTCGCTCCAGCGCCGCCACCAGAAGGTCTTTGAAGAAGCGCCGGGGCCGGTGATCGACCCGGAAACCCGCGCCCGGATCGGCCGGATCTGCGCCAACGCGGTGGCCAATATCAACTATGCCGGCGCCGGCACCATCGAATTTCTCTATGAAAACGGCGAGTTCTATTTCATCGAGATGAACACCCGCCTTCAGGTCGAGCACCCGGTCACCGAGGCGGTTTTCGGCGTGGACCTGGTGCGCGAACAGATCCGCGTGGCCGAGGGGCTGCCCATGTCCTTCACCCAGGACGATCTGGAGGTGCAGGGCCATGCCATCGAGATCCGCATCAATGCCGAGAAGCTTCCGAATTTTTCGCCCTGCCCCGGCACCATCACCCAGTATCACGCCCCCGGCGGCCTTGGCGTGCGCATGGACAGCGCCCTTTATGACGGCTACACGATCCCGCCCTATTACGACAGCCTGATCGGCAAGCTGATCGTGCATGGCCGCGACCGGCCCGAGGCGCTCTCACGCCTGTCGCGGGCGCTGGCCGAGCTGATCGTGGATGGGGTTGACACCACCATTCCGCTGTTTTCCGCCCTGTTGGCCGAGCCTGACATCCAGACCGGAAACTACAACATCCACTGGCTCGAACGCTGGCTGGAAGAGCATATGGACTAGCGGCCGGTGGCCAGCGAAATCACTGCGGCCATGTTGCTCCGGGCCTATCGGATGGGGATCTTCCCCATGGCCGAAAGCCGTAGCGATGAGCGGATTTTCTGGGTCAATCCAGAGGCGCGCGGCATCCTGCCGCTGGACGGGTTTCACCTGTCGCGCTCGCTCCGGCGCACCATCCTCAAGGCCCCGCTGCGGGCCAGCCTGAACGCCGATTTCCCAGGCGTGGTGCGCGCCTGCGCCGACCGGGAGGAGACCTGGATCAACGGCACGATTTTCGACCTGTATCTGGAATTACACCGCTGGGGCTATGCCCATTCCCTGGAAATCTGGCACGACGGGGGGCTGGCCGGCGGGGTTTACGGCGTGGCGCTGGGCCAGGCCTTCTTTGGCGAAAGCATGTTCAGCCGCCGCCGCGATGGCTCGAAAATCGCCCTGGCCTGGCTGGTGGCGCATCTGGGCGCCTGCGGCTTTACCCTGTTCGATACCCAGTTCCTGACCCCCCACCTTGCCAGCCTTGGCGGCAAGGAAATCCCGCGCGATCAATACCTTGCGCGCCTGGCTCAGGCCTGCTCCCGCCCGGCCGACATCACCGCGCTGCCCTTGCCCGACGCCTATTCGGTGGTGCAGCGGATCACCCAGACATCAAAACGCGGGTGATCGAGCGCATTGAGCGCCGGCGAAGAGGCGATCATCCACCCCTCGAAAATCGGTTGCTCGGCATTGCGTTCCCGGATCACCAGCCAGGCAAAGGCATCGCCCGCCAGGTTGTCCCTGGGATAGCGGCAATCGCCCAGGGTGATCTGCAACCATTTCAGCGCGACGGTCTCTCCCTTGGCAAGCCGCAATTCCTGCACCTCGCCGGTGGTCTTGTCCAGCCCGCGCAACACGGCACCGGTGCCTTCGCTGACCTCGATGCGCGCCACGTCCTCGGCCTGCGACACGGTTGCAGCAAGCGCAAGAGCCGCGGCCCATATCAGGGCGCGAATCACTTGGTCTCTCCGTTGCCGGTGACAAATTTCATCAGCAGATTGACAACGCTCACCGCGCCCTGGGTGTCCTCGATTTCGGCCCCCGGCTCAAGATTGTAAGGCGAGCCGCCGGGCAGCACTTCGACAAAGGCACCGCCCAGAAGCCCCTCCGAGGCGACGACCACCGCCGAATCTTCCGGCAGCGCGATCTTGTTTGAAACCGTGAAATCGGCTCTGGCGCGAAAGGTTTGCGGATCCAGTTGCAATCCGGTCACCGTCCCGACCTTGACCCCGGCCATGCGCACATCGGTGCCCACGGCAATGCCTTCGACCGAACGGAACG
>CAZPDV010000116.1:0-6766 GCA_964585355.1 uncultured Aliiroseovarius sp. | reverse complement strand
GAGGATTCCGTATCCGAGCACCAGGCCCGCATTCCGAATTCGGTATTTCTGCCCAAACCGTTCTCATTGTCCGAACTTACCAAGACCGTACAGCGTCAGCTGCATTAAGTGCCCTGCTTGACGGACTTCTGGTAACTTTTGCTTAATAGTTTCGGATTATCTTGACGAATACTAAAACTTCACTTGAAATGTTCTCTTTTTGGTCTCATAAAGGGTGAGAACAAGGAGAGAACAAAGCAAAGATTGCCGCCCAGGTCCGGGTGTGGAATAAGGAGCAGGAAGATGGCAACGGCGAAAATTCTTGACATGGACAGCAAACGCGACAGCAGCAAACAAAAGGCGCTCGAAAGTGCGCTTGCCCAGATCGAGCGCCAATTCGGCAAGGGCTCGATCATGAAGCTCGGGGGGGACAACCCGGCAACTGAAATCGAGGCGACCTCGACCGGTTCCCTCGGGCTTGATATCGCGCTCGGCATTGGCGGCTTGCCCAAGGGGCGGGTGGTCGAGATTTATGGCCCGGAAAGCTCGGGCAAGACCACGTTGACGCTGCACTGCGTGGCTGAAGAGCAGAAGAAAGGCGGCGTTTGCGCGTTTGTCGATGCAGAACATGCGCTTGATCCTCTTTATGCGCGCAATCTGGGGGTGGATCTGGACGAGCTTCTGATCAGCCAGCCGGATACTGGCGAGCAGGCCCTGGAGATCGTTGACACGCTGGTGCGCTCCGGTGCGGTCAGCATGGTCGTGGTCGATTCGGTCGCTGCTCTGACCCCGCGTTCCGAGCTGGAAGGCGACATGGGGGACAGCTCGGTGGGCGTGCATGCCCGTCTGATGAGCCAGGCCATGCGCAAGCTGACCAGTTCGATCGCACGGACCAACTGCACGGTGATTTTCATCAATCAGATCCGCATGAAAATCGGCGTCATGTTCGGCAGCCCCGAGACCACCACCGGCGGCAATGCGCTGAAATTCTACTCGTCCGTGCGTCTTGATATCCGCCGCATCGGCGCGATCAAGGATCGCGACGAAGTAGTCGGCAACACTACCCGCGTCAAGGTGGTCAAGAACAAGGTGGCGCCGCCCTTCAAGCAGGTCGAGTTCGACATCATGTATGGAGAAGGCATCTCGAAGATGGGCGAGTTGCTGGATCTTGGCGTCAAGGCGGGTGTGGTCGAAAAATCCGGCGCCTGGTTTTCCTATGGCGATCAGCGTATCGGTCAAGGCCGCGAGAACGCCAAGAATTTCCTGCGTGAAAACCAGCAGATTGCCCTTGAGATCGAAGACAAGATCCGCGCCGCTCACGGGCTGGACTTTGACATGCCGCAAGCGGAACAAAAGGCCGGCAAGGACGCGGGAGATGTGCTCGAAGGGTAGGGCCAGCGTGCAGGGCATGGCCCGGCATCTGTCCGGGCCGTCCTCTGTGGACACTCCGCGTCGAGCCGGCTAAACCGGGGCAATTGCCCGGACAGGGCGGCAACATGCAGATGAAAAATGGCAAGCCTGAACGAAATCCGCAGCACCTTCCTGAATTTTTTCGAACGCAATGACCATCGGGTAGTGCCCAGCTCTCCGCTGGTGCCGCGCAATGACCCGACCTTGATGTTCGTCAATTCCGGCATGGTTCAGTTCAAGAACCTGTTCACCGGGGTCGAACACCGCGACTATACCCGCGCCACCACCGCCCAGAAATGCGTGCGCGCCGGCGGCAAGCACAACGACCTTGACCATGTAGGCTATACCGCCCGCCACCATACTTTCTTTGAAATGCTGGGAAATTTCAGCTTTGGCGACTATTTCAAGGCACAGGCGATCCCCTATGCCTGGGAGCTGCTGACCAGGGAATTCGAGATCCCGAAAGACCGCCTGCTGGTCACCGTCTATCACACCGATGACGAGGCGGCCGACATCTGGAAGAAGGTCGCGGGCCTGCCGGATGAGCGGATCATCCGCATCGCCACCAATGACAATTTCTGGCAGATGGGGCCGACCGGCCCATGCGGCCCCTGCACCGAGATATTTTTCGACCATGGTGAGGATATCCCCGGCGGCCCGCCCGGCAGCCCGGACGAGGATGGCGACCGATTCATTGAAATCTGGAATCTCGTTTTCATGCAGAACGAGCAGTTCGAAGATGGCAGCATGATCGACCTGGAGATGCAGTCGATCGACACCGGCATGGGGCTTGAGCGGATCGGCGCTTTGCTGCAGGGCAAGCACGACAATTATGACACCGACCTGTTTCGCACCCTGATCGAGGCCAGCGCCCAGGTCACGCATACCGAGCCGGACGGCCCCGGCAATGTGCACCATCGGGTGATTGCCGATCACCTGCGCTCGACCTCGTTCCTGATGGCCGATGGGGTCATGCCCTCGAACGAAGGCCGTGGATATGTGCTGCGCCGGATCATGCGCCGGGCCATGCGACATGCGCATCTTCTGGGGGCGAAGGACCCGGTGATGCATCGGCTGGTGCCGACGCTGGTTGCCGAAATGGGCCAGGCCTACCCGGAACTGGGCCAGGCGCAGGCGATGATCGAAGAAACCCTGCTGATGGAGGAAACCCGGTTCAAGACCACGCTGGATCGCGGCCTGCACCTGCTGGACGAGGCGCTCGGGACCCTGCCGGAGGGCAGCGACCTTCCCGGCGAAACCGCCTTCAAGCTCTACGACACCTATGGGTTCCCGCTGGACCTGACCCAGGACGCCTTGCGCGAAAAGGGCCGGGCGGTGGATGTGGCCGGGTTCGAGGCGGCGATGGCGGCGCAAAAGGCCAAGGCCCGCGCGGCCTGGGCGGGGTCGGGAGAGGCGGCGGACGCCACGATCTGGTTCGACATCGCCGAAGAACATGGTTCTACCGAGTTTCTGGGCTATGAGACCGAACAGGCCGAGGGCCGGATCGAGGCGCTGGTGCGCGATGGCGCCCGCCATGACGTGGCCGGGGCCGGCGAAAGCGTGCAGATCGTGCTCAACCAGACCCCGTTTTATGCCGAGGCCGGCGGCCAGGTCGGCGATACCGGGCGGATCACCACCGAAACCGGCCGCGCCCGCGTGACCGACACCCGCAAGGTGGCGGGCGTGTTCATTCACGTTGCCCAGGTGGAAGAGGGCGAGATCAGGTCGGGCCAGGCGGCCGAGCTGGAGGTCGATCACGCGCGGCGCGCCGCGATCCGGGCCAATCATTCGGCCACGCATTTGCTGCACGAGGCCCTGCGCGAGGAACTGGGCGAGCATGTGGCCCAGCGCGGCAGCCTGAATGCGCCCGACCGGCTGCGCTTCGATTTCTCGCACAACAAGGCGCTGACCGCCCAGGAGCTTGAAAACGTCACCAACAAGATCAACGCCTTCATCCGGCAAAACAGCAAGGTCGAGACCCGGATCATGACCCCGGATGCGGCCCGCGCGATCGGCGCCCAGGCCCTGTTTGGCGAAAAATATGGGGACGAGGTGCGGGTCGTGTCCATGGGGCACGCCCCCACCGGCAAGGGGGTGGACAAGAACACCTGGTCGATCGAACTTTGTGGCGGCACCCATGTGGAGCGCACCGGCGATATCGGCGTGTGCGTGCTTTTGGGCGATAGCGCCTCCAGCGCCGGGGTGCGCCGGGTCGAAGCCCTGACCGGCGCCGCGGCGATTGCCTTTCTCGAAGAAGAAACCCGGCGCATGGCCGAGGTGGCGGGCCAGTTGAAAACCCAGCCTGCGGAGGTGCCCGAGCGGGTCCGGGCGCTGTTGAACGAGCGCAAGCAGCTGGCGGCAGAGGTCGCCCGGCTGCGGCGCGAGCTGGCCATGGCCGGCGGGGGGGGAGGCGAGCAGGATGTCCCCGAAATCAACGGGGTGAAGCTGGTGGCGCAGGTGCTCAAGGACGTGTCGGCGCGCGATCTGCCGCAGCTTGTGGATGCGCACAAGGCACAGATCAAGTCCGGCGCGGTCCTGCTGATTGCCGACATGGATGGCAAGGCGGCGGTGGCGGCCGGGGTCACGGATGACCTGACCGACAAGCTGTCGGCGATTGACATGGTCAAGGCCGCGGTGGCCGAACTGGGCGGCGTCGGCGGCGGTGGCCGCCCGGACATGGCGCGCGGCGGCGGCAAGGACGCGCAAAACGCGCCTGCGGCGATCGAGGCGGTCAAGAAATTGATGGAGGGATAGATGCCAGCACTCTGGATTGCGCATGTGACGGTAACCGACGAAGAGGCTTATGGCAAATACGCGGCCCTTGCCGGCCCGGCCATTGCCGCGCATGGCGGGCATTTCATCGCCCGGGGCGGGCGCTATGTGCAGCTTGAGGGCAAGGACCGCCCGCGCAACGTGGTGGCCCGGTTTCCCAGCGTGGAAGCGGCGGAAAAGTGTTATTATTCCGATGCTTATCAGGCGGCGTTAAGCCATGCCCGCAATGCCTCGGAACGCGAGCTTCTGATCGTCGAGGTGGACGAGTAGGCCCGCTCGGGCAGCTGCCTGCCTGGGCGGACGCGCTTTTGCAACACTGCAGGGCGCGGGATGGTCATGAAATGCACCATCGCGCCCGGCCTTTCAGGGCGCGCTGCGGGCCGCCCGCTTGCGCTCATGCGGGTCGAGGTGGCGTTTGCGCAGGCGGATGGCGTTGGGGGTCACTTCCACCAGTTCGTCATCGTTGATATAGGCGATGGCCTGTTCCAGGCTCATGCGCACCGGCGGGGTCAGGCGCACCGCCTCGTCAGTGCCCGAAGCGCGCACATTGGTCAGCTTCTTGCCCTTGAGCGGGTTCACCTCCAGGTCATTCTCGCGGGCATGTTCGCCAATGATCATGCCGGTATAGACCGCCTCCTGCGCGCCGATGAAAAGCTTGCCGCGTTCCTCGAGATTCCACAGGGCATAGGGCACCGAGGTGCCATTTTCCATCGAGATCAGCACCCCCTGGCGCCGGCCGGGGATCGCTCCCTTGTAGGGCGCCCAGCCGTGAAACACCCGGTTCAGCACGCCGGTGCCGCGGGTGTCGGTGAGAAATTCGCCGTGATAGCCGATCAGGCCGCGCGACGGCACATGCGCGATGATGCGGGTCTTGCCGGCGCCGGCGGGGCGCATCTCGGTCAACTCGCCCTTGCGCGGGCCGGTGATCTTCTCGATCACCGCGCCGGAATATTCATCGTCCACGTCGATGGTGACCTCTTCGATCGGCTCCATGCGCTGACCGTTTTCCTCGCGCATGAGCACCTGCGGGCGCGAGATCGACAGCTCGAAGCCTTCGCGGCGCATGTTTTCGATCAACACCCCCATCTGAAGCTCGCCCCGGCCGGCCACCTCGAAGGCCTCGCCGCCGGCGGTGTCGGTGACCTTGATGGCCACATTGCTTTCGGCCTCGCGCAGCAGACGTTCGCGGATCACGCGCGATTGCACCTTCTTGCCGTCGCGCCCGGCAAGCGGGCTGTCATTGATCCCGAAAGTCACGGAAATGGTTGGCGGATCAATGGGTTGAGCGGGCAGGGGGGTATCCACCGCCAGCGCGCAGATAGTGTCGGCCACGGTCGCCTTCTGCATGCCGGCCAGGGTCACGATGTCGCCAGCCAGCGCCTCGTCGATGTCCTGTTCGCCCAGGCCGCGGAAGGCCTGGATGCGGGTGACGCGGAACTGTTCGATCTTCTGACCCGCCCGCGACAGCGCCTGCACCGTTGCCCCCACCTTGAGGCGGCCGCTCTCGACCCGCCCGGTGAGGATGCGCCCGACAAAGGGATCGGCGCCCAGGGTCGTGGCCAGCATCGAGAAATCCTCGTCCTGGCGGGCGATCTGGCGCGGGGCGGGCACATGGTTGACGATCAGGTTGAACAGCGCGTGCAGGTCGCGGCGCGGCCCGTCCAGCTCGGCATCCGCCCAGCCGGCCCGGCCCGAGGCATAGAGATGCGGGAAATCCAGCTGATCGTCGTCGGCGCCCAGATTGGCGAACAGGTCGAAAACCTCGTCCAGCGCGCGGTCGGGTTCGGCATCGGGCTTGTCCACCTTGTTGAGCACGACGATGGGGCGCAGGCCAAGGGCAAGCGCCTTGGCGGTGACGAACTTGGTCTGCGGCATCGGGCCTTCGGCTGCATCCACCAGCAGCACCACGCCGTCCACCATGGACAGGATGCGTTCCACCTCGCCGCCGAAATCGGCGTGGCCGGGGATGTCGACAATATTGATGCGGGTGCCCTTCCACTCGACCGAGGTGGGCTTGGCAAAGATGGTGATGCCGCGTTCGCGCTCGATGTCGTTGCTGTCCATGGCGCGCTCGACCACGGCCTGATTTTCGCGAAACGCGCCGGATTGTTTCAGAAGCTCGTCCACCAGCGTGGTCTTGCCGTGGTCAACGTGCGCGATGATCGCGATATTGCGAAGGTCCATGATCCTGCCTTTCGGGGAGTGTCTGGCGCGCTGTAGCCCGCATTTCACCGGATGAAAAGAGGAAATCGACGCAGGCCGGGGGCCAGCCCCCGGACCCCCGGAGTATTTGACGAAAGATGAAAGGGGGTGGGGAGGGCGAGGTTTCCCTCGCCCTCGGTTCGGTTGCGTCAGGCGAGCGCTGCCTGCAGGTTTTCGTCGATCTTTTCCAGGAAGCCTTCGGTGGTCAGCCATTTCTGATCGGGGCCGACCAGCAGCGCCAGGTCCTTGGTCATGTCGCCGCTTTCCACGGTTTCCACCACGACCCGCTCAAGCGTTTCGGCGAAGTTCATCAGCGCCTCGTTCCCGTCGAGCTTGGCACGGTGCTTGAGCCCGCCGGTCCAGGCATAGATCGAGGCGATCGAGTTGGTCGAGGTGGCCTCGC
>CAZPDV010000115.1:0-6770 GCA_964585355.1 uncultured Aliiroseovarius sp. | reverse complement strand
CGTGCGCAGAACCGCCAGCAACTGCTCCATGTCGTGGCCATCTATCGGTCCGACATAGGAAAATCCCAGTTCCTCGAACAGGGTGCCGCCGACGGTCATCGACTTGACCATTTCCTTGGCCTTGCGCGCGCCCTGTTGCAGGGGCTCGGGCAGAAGGCTGATCGCGCCCTTGGCGGCAGCCTTCAGTTCCTGAAAGGGTTCCTCGGCATAAAGCCTTGAAAGATAAGAGGAAAGCGCGCCAACCGGCGGCGCGATCGACATGTCGTTGTCGTTCAGGATGACAAACATCCGCTTGCCCAGGTGGCCGGCATTGTTCATCGCCTCAAAGGCCATGCCGGCGCTCATGGAGCCGTCGCCGATCACCGCGATGGTGTCGCCGATGCCGTGCTCGGGCGCGCCGCCCAGGTCGCGCGCCACCGCAAAGCCCAGCGCGGCGCTGATCGAGGTCGAGCTGTGGCCGGCGCCGAACGGGTCATAGGGGCTTTCGTCGCGCTTGGTGAACCCGGACAGCCCGCCCTTCTGACGCAGGGTGCGGATCCGGTCGCGCCGCCCGGTCAGGATCTTGTGCGGATAGCATTGGTGCCCCACATCCCAGATCAGCTTGTCATGCGGGGTGTCGAACACCGCGTGCAGCGCCACGGTCAACTCCACCACCCCCAGCCCGGCCCCCAGATGGCCGCCGGTCTGGCTGACCGCGCTGATCGTCTCGGCCCGCAACTCATCGGCCAGCCGGGTCAGGTCGGCATCGCTCAGCCCCTTGAGATCAGCGGGCAGGTGGATACGGTCCAGAACCGGGGTGGCGGGTTTTTCAGACATCGAGGCCTCGCTATGACGTTCGGTCAATAACGAAAAGCGCGGCGGCCTGCAAGGTTGCGGCCCGCGCCCCAAACGGGGCCAGCGCGGCGATCGCCTCGTCCACCAGCGCCCGGGCGCGCGCCTTGGCGCCGTCCAGCCCCAGCAGCGAAACGAAAGTGGCCTTGCCCGCCTCGGCATCCTTGCCCACCCGCTTGCCGGCGGTGGCGGCGTCGCCCTCCACATCCAGCACGTCATCGGCAATCTGAAAGGCCAGGCCCAGCGCATCGGCATAGGCGCTCAGCGGCGCCGGATCGGCCCCCGCCAGCCGCGCCCCGGCCTCGGCCGACCAGCGGATCAGCGCGCCGGTCTTCATCGCCTGCAGCCGGGTGATCTGGGCAAGGGTCAGGGGCGCGGGGGCGGTTTCGGCGGCGATGTCGCGCATCTGCCCGCCGACCATGCCCTGGGCGCCGGCCGCCTGGGCCAGGGCGCGGATCAGCCCCGGCCGCGCCGCCCCCAAAGCCGCATCGCACAAAAGCTCGAATGCCAGCGCCTGCAGCGCATCCCCCACCAGAATGGCGGTGGCCTCGTCCCATTTCACATGCACGGTCGGCTGCCCGCGGCGCAGGTCGTCGTCATCCATCGCCGGCAGGTCGTCATGCACCAGGCTATAGGCATGCACCGCCTCAACCGCCGCCGCCGCGGGCAGGGCGCGCGCCGCCTCCACATCGAAAAGCCGCGCCGATTCGAGCACCAGAAAACCGCGCAGCCCCTTGCCGCCGGCCACCGCATAGCGCATCGCCTGGGCCAGCGCATCCTCACCGGCAATCGCCCCGGTCAGGTGGGCGCGCACCCGCGCGGCATCCTGCGCCAGCCGCTCCTGAAACATCGCTAGAGGCCTTCGACCGGCGCCGTGCCCACCGGCGCGCCATCCGCATCCAGCGTGATCGCCGCCACCTTCTCCTCGGCCTCCTTGAGCTTCTCCTCGCAGCGCTTCTTGAGCGCGGCGCCACGTTCATAGAGCTTGATCGACTGCTCCAGCGCCACATCGCCCCGCTCAAGCTGGCCCACCACCTGCTCAAGCTCGGCCATCGCCTCTTCGAAACTCATCTCGTCAACCGGCTTGTCGCTCATCCGCCCTGCTCCATCAAAACCCCGACATGCGCGGCACTCGCCTCGGCCAGCGCCGCAAGATCATACCCGCCTTCCAGGCAGGAAACCACCCGACCGTTACAGCATTCGTCGGCCATTTCACAGATCGCGCCGGTGAGCCAGGCAAAATCCCCGGTCTGCCAGTCGAGCCCGCCCAGCGGGTCGCGGGCATGGGCATCAAACCCGGCCGAAACCAGCACCAGCTCCGGGGCGAAATCGGCGATCTGCGCCAGCGCCTGCCCCCATGCGGCGCGCATCTCGGCCCCGCCCGTGCCCTCGGCCAGCGGCATGTTCAGAACATTGCCATGGGCGCCCGTCTCGGACGCGGCCCCGGTGCCCGGATAAAGCGGCATCTGGTGCGAGGAAACAAACCGCGCCCGCGCCTCATTCCACAACACATCCTGGCTGCCATTGCCGTGATGGACATCGAAATCCAGCACCGCGACCCGGGAAATCCCCCTGTTTTCAAGGGCATGGAGCGCGGCACAGGCCACGTTGGAAAACAGGCAGAAGCCCATGGCCCGGCGGCGCTCGGCATGGTGGCCGGGCGGGCGCACCGCCACGAAAGCATTGCCGACCTCGCCCGACAGAACCGCATCCACCGCCGCAATCGCCCCGCCCACAGCCCGCCGCGCCGCCTCCAGCGTCCCCGGCGACATGCCGGTATCCGGGTCCAGCCGTGCAAACCCCTCGGCCGGCGCCGCCGCTTCGATGGCAGCAATATATTCCGCCGGATGCGCAAGCCGCAGGGCGTCCGGCGCACAGACCGGCGCCTCGCGCCGCACCAGGCCGGCAAAGCGCGGCTGGGACAGCGCCTCGGCAATGACCTCAAGGCGGGCCACCTGCTCGGGGTGCCCCGGCGGGTTCTCATGGGCCAGACAGGCGGGATGGGTGAAAAGCGCCGTGCTCATACCCCCACCCTAAGCGGCCCCATTGCCCAAGACAATCGCCCGTCCTTTCATCTTTCCGAAATACTCCGGGGGTCCGGGGGCTGGCCCCCGGCTTGGCGCACCGCTCAGCCCCGCAGGATACGGTTGGCAAGGGTGCCGATCTTTTCGATCTCGAGCTCGAACACGTCGCCCGGCGCAAGCCTGCGCCCGGATTCCAGCCCGCACCCCGTCCCCACCGTGCCGGAGCCGATCACCTCGCCCGGCCAGATCGTCTCACAGGCCGAGATATGGGCGATGATGTCGGCAAAATCGTGGTGCATGTCGGCCGAATTGCCGCCGCCCCATACCTCGCCATTGACCCGCGCCTCCATCTTCAGCGCCACCGGGTGATCGACCTCATCGGCGGTGATGATATAGGGGCCCAGCACGTTGCCGGTATCGAAATCCTTGCCCTTTGCGGGCCCCAGTTGCCCCGGCATCTCGGCCATCTGGGCATCGCGCGCGGAAATGTCGTTGAGGATGGTATAGCCGAAAATGTGGTCCGGCGCCGCCTCGCGCGAGATATCCTTGCCCTTGCGCCCGATCACCGCCGCCAGTTCCAGCTCGATATCCAGGAACTCGGCATATTCCGGCCAGATCACATCGGCGCCATGGCCGACAAAGGACATGCGGTTGCCCTTGTAATAGACCGGCTGATCGTACCAGACCTGCGGGATCTGCATGGCCGCGCCGGTGATCTTTTCGGCGGCGGCAAAGCTGTTTTTCAGATGCGCCTCGAAGGCCAGGCAATCGCGGAACTGCACCGGCAGCAGCGGCGGCAGAAAGGTCACCTCCGCCACCGGCACCATGGCGCGCCTCTGCGCCCGCTTGATCAGCCAGCTCGCCTGCTCCAGCCCATAGTCGCCATCGTCGATCACCCGCTGCATGTCGGTAAAGACGTCGGTCTCGTAGCGGGCGAATTTGGCGGCGGTATCCAGATCCAGCAGCACCTCGTCATCCAGCGGCGTCACCACGAAGCGCCGGCCCTCATGTTCAACCGTTCCCAGACGCATGGCTTACTCCTCGAAAATGGCAACGGCGCGGGTGAAGCCGGCCGACGCGCCCTTGATCTTGTAGGGAAAACAGCTGATCTCGAACCCGGTCGGTGGCAGTTGGTCGAGGTTGGTCAGCTTCTCCATGTGGCAATAGCCGATCTCCATCGAGGCGCGGTGGCCTTCCCAGATGATCGAGGGGTCGCGATTGCGCGCATATTCCTGCGCGGTCAGGGGGAAGGGCGCGTCCCAGCTCCAGGCATCGGTGCCGGTCACCCGCACCCCGCGCTCCAGCAGGTAAAGCGTCGCCGCCCGGCCCATGCCGCAGCCGGACACCAGGTAATCGGGCCGCCCATAGGCCGCCCCGGCCGAGGTGTTGACCACCACGATATCAAGCGGTTGCAGCTCATGGCCGATCCGCGCAAGCTCGGCCTCCACATCCTCGGGCGTCACCACGTATCCGTTTGGAAAGTCGCGGAAATCCAGCTTCACCCCCGGCGCCATGCACCATTCCAGCGGCACCTCGTCAATGGTGATCGCCCGCTTGCCGCCATCCATGGTCGAATGGTGGTGCCAGGGCGCATCCAGGTGGGTGCCGTTATGGGTGGTGATGCTCAGCCGTTCGATCGCCCAGCCCTCACCGCCCGGCAGGTCCTCTCTGGCCAGGCCGGGAAAGAAGGCCATCACCTGCTCGGCGGTGGCGTCATGGGTCATGTACTCGATCTCGGGCGCCATGATCGGCGGATCGCTGGGCACATCCAGTTCCAGCGGCACCGACAGGTCAACAAATCTTCTGCGCACGCGCGTCCTCCCTTGCTGGAGCGAGCAAACCCCAAACCGGCCCCGCGCGCAAGGGTCAGTATTCGATCGGGATCACCGTCACCAGGTCGCCCTCGGCCAGATCCACCGGCGCCTCGGGCAAGGCGATGAAGGCATTGGCCGCCGCCATCGAGCTCAGAATGCCCGAGCCCTGCGCCCCGGTCGAGGTCACATGCGCCTCGGCCCCGTCGAAATGGATCACCGCGCGAATAAACTCGGCCCGGTCGTGGCGCTTGTGGATCGGCGCGCCGCGATAGGGCAGGCGCAGGGATTTCACCGCTCCCGGATCCGCCCCCATCATCCGCAACAGGGCCGGGCGCACCAGCAAGAGGTATGTCACCATCACCGAAACCGGGTTTCCGGGCAGGCCAAAGAATTCGGCCCCGCCCAGCCGCCCATGCGCCTGCGGCTTGCCCGGCTTCATCCGCACCTTCCAGAAATCAATCGCGCCCAGCTCGTCGATCACGTCCTTCACCAGGTCGAAATCCCCCACCGACACGCCGCCAGAGGTCAGCACCACGTCCGCCTCGGCCGCGCCGCGCCGCAGCCCGGCCTCGATCTCGGCGCGCTCATCGCGGGCAATGCCCAGGTCGATCACCTCGACCCCCAGCGCCGTCAGCGCCGCGATCAGGGTCGCCCGGTTGCTGTCATAAAGCTGACCGGGCGCGATCGGCCGGCCCGGCGCCTGCACCTCGTTGCCGGTGGACAGCACCGCCACGCGCAACCGCCGGAACAGCTCGACCTCGGTCAGGCCCAACGAGGTCAGCATGCCGATCTCTGCCGGCCCCAGGCGGCGCCCGGCGGCAAAAACCTCGGCCCCGGCGGCAATGTCCTGCCCGGCCCGACGCACATATTGGTGGCGCTTCTGCCCCGCCGGCACGATCACCCGGTCGCCGTCGCGCCGCACCACCTCCTGAATGACCACGCAATCGCTGCCCTCGGGGATCGGCGCGCCGGTGAATATCCGCAGGGCCTGCCCCGGCCCGAGCACGGCATTTGCCTCGGCGCCGGCGGCCACAACCCCGGCCAGCGAAAGCACCGTTTCGCCCCCGGCATCAAGGTCGTCAAACCGCACCGCATAGCCGTCCATGGCCGAATTGTCGTGATTGGGCACATCCGCCGGCGCCAGCACCGGCGCCGACAGAACCCGGCCCAGCGCCGCGCCCAGGGCCACGCGCTCGGTCTCGCCAAGCGGCCGCACCCGCTCCAGGGTCCGCGCGCGCGCCTCGTCAAATGGCATCAAACTCATCGCTCTTCTCCGCTCCGCAGGCTGGCGTCCAGCCGCCTAACCCCCTTAGAAATCGAGGTTTTCCACGTTGAGCGCGTTGTTCTGAATGAACTCCCGCCGCGGCTCGACCACATCGCCCATCAGCTTGGTGAAAATGTCGTCCGCCTCGGCCACATCGCCGACGCGCACCTGCAACAGGGTGCGTTCCTCGGGGTCCAGCGTGGTCTCCCACAACTGATCGGGGTTCATCTCGCCCAGCCCCTTGTAGCGCTGCAGGGTCAGCCCCCGCTCGCCTTCCTTGAGCACCGCCTGCATCAGTTCGCTGGGGCCATGCACCACCACTTCGCGCTCCTTGCGCACGAAGCGGCCGGGGCCGGCATAGACATCGCGCATTTCCTCGCTGACCCGCGCCAGGCGGCGCGCCTCGCCCGCGCGCAGCACCGCGCCGTCCAGCAGGCGCACCTCCTCGACCCCGCGCAGCACCCGCGACAGGCGGATGCCGTGGTCCTGGGTGATCCGCCCCTGCCAGCCGCGCTCGAATTCCGGCGCCACCATGTCAAGCCGCGCCGCCACCGCATCCGCCACCGCCTGCAGATCCGCATCCGCCCGCCCGGCATCGAAGGCCCCGGCCAGCGCCGCCTGTTCGAGAATGGCGCGGGGGTAATGGGTGGGGAAGGCGTCCAGCACCCGCCGGAAGGCGCGCGCGCCCTGCACCACGCGCTCGAGATCGGCGCCGGCAATTTCCTCGCCGCCCGCCAGGCGCAGCACCGCGCCCTCGATCCCCTGGGCGATCAGATAATCCTCGAACGCGGTCTGATCCTTTATATAAACCTCTGATTTTCCACGCGAAACCTTGTA
>CAZPDV010000114.1:0-6784 GCA_964585355.1 uncultured Aliiroseovarius sp. | reverse complement strand
CCTGCGCAACGAAAAGGCCGGCGCGGCGGCGCGGGCGGTTTAAACGCCCTTGTCGGGTTTAAACGCCCTTGTCGTCGGCCGAATAGACCAGCTCAAGATGCGGCGCGCCCAGCCTGGTCTTGCCCGGCCGGCGCGGTGCGGCGGCAAGGCCGGTGGCATATTCGGCCAGGCCGGGAATGGCGTCGCGGCTGGTGCGGGCGGCGCGCGGTTTTGCGGCCGGCGGCGGCATGGCGCCGGCCTCGCCCAACAGGGTGTTCACGTCCATTTCGCGAATGGCAAAGCGCCGCGGCGCCCGGCCGATCTTGCCCGTGCTTTGCAGCGCCCCCAGCATGCGGGTGGGCCGGCCCTCTTCGTCGCGCAGCGGCGCCAGGAACATCTGCGCCTCCAGCGCCGGGCGGGTGAAGCCGGTATCGCCCTTGAGCGTCATGCGGATGCTGGCCGGGCTGGTGAAGGCGGTCTCCATCGCCCGGGCCAGCTGCTTGCGCGCCTCCGGCAGGAACATCGCCGACAGCGGCATGCCGCGCACCTCCATGCCCAGAAGATCGGCTAGGTGCCGCCCCGCCACCCGCAGCCGCGCCATGCCCGGCGCCACCTTTTCCAGCACGAAGGCATATTCCAGCACCTCGGAAATCCCGCGCGGATCGACCTCGGCCCGCGCCGGCATCGGCCGGCCGTTGCGCAGGCCTTCCCAATAGGCCTCGACCTGGGCGATCGCCGGGAACTTGGCCTGAAGCCGGGCCGGCTTGAGCGAAATGATATTGGAGCCCTTGAGATACTCGATTTTCATGGCGTCACCCCGTGCATCCTCTGTGCAATCTCTGCGCACCCTCTGCGCAAAATGGCGGCAGGCGGCGGGTTTGCCCCATTGTCCCGCCGGTAACCGTCTGTTAACCCCGGTACCAGTATGCGTTACCGATGTCTTAATATGCCACATTTGTGTCGCATGTGGGAAAAAATCTAAACAAATGGTTAACTGACATGACCCTCTCGATGACCGGATTTGCCAGCCTCAGCGGCGAAGGCGCGGGCCATGCCTGGCAGTGGGAGCTGCGGGCGGTGAACGGGCGCGGGCTGGATATCCGCCTGCGCCTGCCGGACTGGATTGCCGGGCTCGAGCCCGAAGTGCGCAAGGCGGTGGCGGCGGCGGTGGCGCGGGGCAATGTCAGCCTGAGCCTGAAGGTCAGCCGCGAGGCCGAGGAGGGCGCGGTGGCGCTGAGCCCGGCCGGGCTGGCCCGCGCGCTTGCCCTGCTGGCCGAAATCCGGCACGAGGCCATGCGCCAGGGGCTGGAAATGGCGCCGGTCTCTGCCGCCGATGTGGCCGCCATGCGCGGCGTGCTCGAACAGGCGGCGCCAGAGCAGGACACCGCCCCGCTGGCCCGCGCGCTGCTCGCGCACCTGCCGGAATTGCTCGCGGCCTTCAACCGGATGCGCGCCAGCGAAGGCGCCGCCCTTGCCGGGGTGCTGAACGCCCAGCTGGACCAGGTGGCGGGGCTGATCGAGGCGGCCGAGCGCGCCACCGCCGCCCGCGCCGAGGCCCAGCGCGCCAGCCTGCGCGACAACCTCAGGCGTATCCTTGACAATGCCGATGGCGCCGACCCGGACCGGGTGGCGCAGGAGCTGGCGCTCCTGGCGGTCAAGAGCGATGTGCGCGAAGAGATCGACCGGCTGGCGGCGCATGTGGAGGCGGCGCGGGCGCTGCTGGCCAGCGACGGGCCGCAGGGGCGCAAGCTGGATTTCCTGATGCAGGAATTCAACCGCGAGGCCAACACCCTGTGCTCCAAGGCGCAATTCGAGCCCCTGACCCGGATAGGCCTTGACCTCAAACACCTGATCGACCAGATGCGCGAACAGGTGCAAAACGTGGAGTGAACCATGGGCGAGACCCGGCGGCGCGGCCTTCTGATCATCCTGTCATCGCCCTCGGGGGCGGGCAAATCCACCCTGGCCGGACGCCTGCGCGCCTGGGATCCCGATATCGTGTTCTCGGTCTCGGCCACCACCCGCAAACCGCGGCCGGGTGAACAGGACGGGCGCGACTATCACTTTGTTTCCGAAGAAAAATTCAAGGACGACGTGGCCGCCGGCGCGATGCTGGAACATGCCCATGTGTTCGGCCATTTCTATGGCTCGCCGCTGGCCCCGGTGCAGCAGGCGATCGAACAGGGGCGCGATGTGCTGTTCGATATCGACTGGCAGGGCGCGCAGCAGATCCGCAACTCGGTGCTGGCGCCGCACACGCTGTCGATCTTCCTGCTGCCGCCGTCGATTTCCGAGCTGCACCGCCGCCTGATCCAGCGCGGCCAGGATGCGCCCGAGGTCATCGCGCGCCGGATGCAGAAAAGCTGGGATGAGATAAGCCATTGGGATGCTTATGAATTTGTCCTGATCAATGACGACCTGGACGAAACCGAACAGCACCTGAAACAGATCATCTCGGCCGCCCGCCTGCGCCGGATTCAACAGCCCGATCTCAACGACCATGTGCGCCGCCTGCACCAGCAATTCGAGGACCTGAAATGACCATCTATCGTTTGGGCAACCGCAGCCCCGACCTTGCCGAAGATGTCTGGATCGCCCCTGGCGCGCATGTGATCGGCGACGTGGTGCTGGGGCAGGGGGCGTCGGTCTGGTTCGGCGCGGTGCTGCGCGGCGACAACGAGCGGCTGGATATCGGGGCCATGACCAACATCCAGGAAAACGCGGTTCTGCACACCGATATGGGGTTTCCGCTGCGCATCGGCGCCGGCTGTACCGTCGGGCACAAGGCGATGCTGCATGGCTGTTGGCTGGGCGAAAACACCCTGATCGGCATGGGCGCGACCGTGCTCAATGGCGCCCGGATCGGGGCCAACTGCCTGATCGGTGCCGGCGCGCTGGTGACCGAGGGCAAGGAGATCCCCGATGGCTCGGTGGTGATGGGGGCGCCGGGGCGGGTGGTGCGCGCCCTTGCCCCCGAGGAGATCGCCCGGCTGCGCGAAAGCGCCCGCCACTATGCCGCCAATGCCGCCCGCTTTCGCGCCGAATTGCAGGCCCTATAGCCAGTCGCGCCAGATCACGCCTGCCTGGCCCGGCTCAGCGGCGTTCATCGAAGCTCTTGGCGATGAATCCGGGCAGGTGGTCGCCCATGCCCACCACTGGCTCGCCGCCAGAGCCGCCGGAACGGTTGCGGCCGCCCCGGCTGCGGGTCCTGGGCTTTTTCGGCGCCGGGCTTTCCCCGGCGGGCTCGGCTGCGGGCGCGGCCTGCTGCTGTGCCGGCGCTTCCGGCTGTTGTTGCGCCGGCTTGCGGCTGCGGCTGCGCCGTTTTTTCGGGGCGCGCGCGGCTTTTTCCTCGGCCGGGCTGGCCTCCGGTTCGGCCTGGGGGGCTGATTTTTGCAGGGGGTTTTCCAGCTGCGGGATCTTGCCCTGGATCAGCCGTTCCACCGCATCGAGGTTCTTTTCGTCGCGCGGCTCGCTGATCATCACCGCCTTGCCCTCGCGCCCGGCGCGCCCGGTGCGGCCGATCCGGTGCACGTAATCCTCGGCATGGCTGGGCACGTCGAAATTGAACACGTGGCTGACATTGGGAATGTCGAGCCCGCGCGCCGCCACATCCGAGGCGACCAGGAATTTGAGCGTCCCGTCGCGAAAGCCCTGGAGCGTCTCCATGCGCCTGGACTGATCCAGATCGCCGTGAATGGGGGCCGCGTCATAGCCGTATTTTTTCAACGATTTCGCGACGATATCCACGTCCACCTTGCGGTTGCAAAAGATGATGGCATTGGTCAGCTTGTCGCCTTCCGCATCTATCAGGGCGCGCAGGAGCTTGCGCTTTTCGCTGGCGGCGCGGTCACGGCGGGAGGCGCGAAACGCGACCACGCCCTGGGTGATGGTGTCGGAAGCGGTGGCCTGGCGCGCCACTTCGATACGCACCGGGTTGGACAGGAAGGTGTTGGTGATGCGCTCGATCTCGGGCGCCATGGTGGCGGAAAAGAACAGGGTCTGGCGGGTGAAGGGGGTGAGCGAGAAGATCTTCTCGATATCCGGGATGAAGCCCATGTCGAGCATCCGGTCGGCCTCGTCCACCACCATGATCTGCACCCCGGTCAGCAGCAGCCGCCCGCGCTCGAAATGATCGAGCAGCCGGCCCGGCGTGGCGATCAGCACGTCAACCCCGCGGTCGATCAGCTTGGTCTGTTCGCCAAAGCTGACCCCGCCGATCAGAAGCGCCTTGGTGAGCTTCACATATTTGGCGTAATTGTCAAAGTTTTCCGCAACTTGCGCGGCCAGCTCGCGGGTCGGGCACAGCACCAGAGAGCGCGGCATCCGGGCGCGGGCACGTCCACGCGCCAGCATCGAGATCATCGGCAGGGTGAAGGCGGCGGTCTTGCCGGTGCCGGTCTGGGCAATGCCCAGCACGTCGCGGCCTTCCAGCGCCGGCGGAATGGCGCCCGCCTGGATCGGCGTGGGCGTTTCATAGCCGGTTTCCTCAACAGCTTTGAGGACTTTCGGGCTGAGATTCAGGTCAGAAAATCTGGTCATGTATGTCCGTGTGTTTGCGGACATTCCTCGCCCGCGTCATCTGTGGCGCGCAAGGCCCGCATGGCCGTGCCTTCCGTGAGGCATGAATGTGCACGCGCCATGTGCCTAAAGAAAAAGCGGGCGGGGGTCAACGTGGCATAAGGCAGCGATGCGCAGGTCGGCCAGGGGCCGCCCTAGTCACCTGGAATCGAAGTTCGCTGCATTGAAATCAGGTGCCAACGGCAGGTTCGCGCCCGGCCCTGGGGGTGGGCGCGGTGAAGCCTCGTGGATGGCTCGTCAGGCGAATGACGTTGCACAGCATTGAAACACCGCGACATTTCGCGCCCGCCCTGGGGGGCGGGGTCGGGCGCGAACCGGATCGCAAGCGATCCGGGGGCGATTGCCAAAATGTAGCGAATTTTGGATTCGGGTGACTAGCTCGTCATGCTGTCCCAGAAGCTTTTTACCTTGGTGAAAAAGCTCGAGCTTTCCGGGTTGTTTTCTTCTGACAGCGCCTCGAATTCCTGCAGGAGTTCCCTTTGCCTGGCGGTCAGGTTGACAGGCGTTTCCACAGCCAGTTCGATGAACATGTCGCCCGCCGGGCCGCCGCGCAGGGCCGGCATGCCCTTGCCGCGCAGACGCATCTGCCGGCCTGATTGCGAGCCCGCAGGGATCTTGACCCGCGAGCGTCCGCCGTCAATCGTCGGCACTTCGATGGTGCCGCCCAGCGCGGCGGTGATCATCGAGACCGGCACTCGGCAGTGCAGATGCGGGCCTTCGCGATCGAAAATGTCGTGGGTTTCGACTTCTATGAAAATGTAGAGGTCACCTGCCGGGCCGCCGCGCATGCCGGCCTCGCCCTCACCGGCAAGGCGGATGCGGGTGCCGGTTTCGACCCCGGCCGGGATGTTGACGGAAAGCGCGCGTTCTTTCTCGATGCGCCCGGCGCCATTGCAGGCCTTGCACGGGTTCTTGATGATCTGGCCCATGCCGTGACAGGTGGGGCAGGTGCGCTCAACGGTAAAGAAACCCTGCTGGGCGCGGACCTTGCCCATGCCCGAGCAGGTCGGGCACATCTGTGGTTCGGCGCCGCTTTCGGCCCCGGTGCCGTTGCATTGGTCGCAGGCAACCGAAGTGGGCACCTTGATGGTTTTCTGCAGGCCCATATAGGCCTCTTCCAGGGTGACGCGCAGATTATAGCGCAAATCGGAGCCGCGGCTGGCACGCCTGCCGCCACCGCGGCCGCCGCCCATGAAATTGCCGAACAGGTCTTCGAACACGTCCGAGAATGCGCTGGAAAAATCGCCTGGCCCGCCATGGAATCCACCGCCGGGACGCCCGCCCATGCCCCCCTCGAATGCGGCGTGACCATAGCGGTCATAGGCGGCCTTCTTGTCGGGGTCTTTCAGAACCTCGTAGGCTTCGCCAGCTTCCTTGAACTGGGCTTCGGCATCGGGATTGTCGCCATTGCTGTCCGGGTGCAGTTCGCGCGCCTTGCGGCGAAAGGCCTTCTTGATTTCTTCCGGCGTGGCATCGCGGGAGATGCCCAGAACCTCGTAGTAACAACGCTTTGCCATGGGGCGGTTCCTTGCAGATAGCCAAGGACCGGCCCGGTTTCCCGGACCGGCCCTGCGGTTTTGCGGGACTTACGACTTCTTGCCGTCGTCCAGATCTTCAAAGTCGGCATCAACGATGTCGTCGTCAACATCGCGCGGGCCTTCTTCGTCAGGCAGCTCGGTCTCGCCGTCGTCCTGTGCGGCCTTGTAGATGGCTTCGCCCAGTTTCATGGCGGCTTCGGTGACGTTCTGGATGCCGGCCTTGATCTTGTCGGCATCTTCCTTTTCCAGATCGTCCTTGAGCGCGGCAATCGCCAGTTCGATCGCCTCGATCGTGGTCGGATCGACCTTGTCGCCATGCTCTTCCATCGACTTTTCGGTGGCGTGGATCAGGCTTTCGGCCTGGTTTTTCGCCTCGACCAGCTCCTTGCGCTTCTTGTCTTCCTCGGCATGAGCTTCGGCATCCTTGACCATCTTTTCGATGTCTTCCTCGGACAGCCCGCCCGAGGCCTGGATGGTGATCTTCTGCTCCTTGCCGGTGCCCTTGTCGACGGCGCTGACCGACACGATGCCGTTGGCGTCAATGTCAAAGGTCACCTCGATCTGAGGCATGCCGCGCGGCGCCGGCGGGATGTCCTCAAGGTTGAACTGGGCCAGCAGCTTGTTGTCGGCTGCCATTTCCCGCTCGCCCTGGAAGACCCGGATGGTAACCGCGCTCTGGTTGTCCTCGG
>CAZPDV010000113.1:0-6916 GCA_964585355.1 uncultured Aliiroseovarius sp. | reverse complement strand
TCTTGTAATAGCTGGTGTCGTACCAGGCGCGTTCGGCAAAGCTCGACAGGTGCCGGTCGGATACCTGCCAGGCGCCGGTGATCCCCGGCCGCATTTCGTAATAGGCCTGGCCGGGATAGATATCCTGTTGCTCCGGCATCATCGGCCGCGGCCCGACGATCGACATGTCCCCGATCAGCACGTTCCACAATTGCGGCAATTCGTCGATCGAGGCGCGCCGGATGAACCGGCCGATGCGGGTCACGCGCGGGTCGTGCCTGAGTTTCTGGTGATGCTCCCATTCCGCGCGGGCGGCAGGGTTGGCGGCCAGGTATTCCGCCAGCCGGGCATCGGCATTGGCCACCATCGAGCGCAGTTTCCACATGGTGAAACGCCGCCCGCCGCGCCCGACGCGTTCCTGCCGGTAAAACGGCGCCGCGCCGTCAAGCGCGACCAGAGGGACGAAAACCGCGAGGATGAGCAGCGCCGGCAGGGCCAGGATGGCGACCGCGAGCAGGTCGAAAACCCGCTTGGCAGAGTCGCGGTAAAACCCGCTCTTGCGCCGGTAGCGCAGGCTGAGTGGCGCGAATGGCGTAACGGAGGATGCCGGATATGCCGGCCGATAGTGAACAGTCATAATTCATACCCCAGAATTGCCGAAACGCGGTGACGCCGGGCCGCAGAAGATCGTTCGGGGCGAAAGTATTCGCACCGGTGGCAAACGATCGGCCTGCAGGTGGTTCCGTATCAGTGGAAGGGCGGCAGCAGCTTGCCCTTGTCGTGACCGGCTCCCCGAGGTCAGCGCGCTGTCATCGACAACGCAGTCTAAAGTTACCCACCCAGAACGCCGCAGGCTGCAACCGCCCTTGGCATGGTTGTAAATTACGACTCGGGGCCTGCCAGCGTCAACCTGACCAAAGGTGCGGGTGTCGGCGAAACATGGTTAAAATGCGGCAAGATGGCGCAAGGGGCTTGACGGCCATGCCGGGGCTTCGGGCGCTGGAGAGGGGGTCGGTCAGGCCGGTTCAGCTTCGGCATGCCGGCAGGTTGCGATCGAAAAATTCGCAAAATGCAAAGGCTGGATTGGTGCTTTTTTGGAAACAATAGGCGCGGTCGGGGGAAATTTTCCTATAATTTTTCGGATCATTCTAACTAAAAGATAGGTGCTTGGACTGGAAGCTTAACCAAGGGTTGCATTCGGCGTCACCGGGGAAATCTTGAAAAGCGATGCAAAAGCCGGGGCTCAGCGGTCAGGTTTCGGTCAGCAAACCGGCCGAGTGCGGGCCGAAAAACGGACAAGATACCGCAGTGTTTCCATGTTGGCGAAAAGGTGTTTCTTGGGAAATTTTTCAGGAAATTCCCCCGCGTTAACCACAATTTTGCCCCGATTCCGCGATCCGGCCCGCGAATCAGTGGTGCCTTTCGCGGCTTTCGTCGCAACCGGGGGCAACCCCTTGTCACGAATTCGCGCACTATCGGCTGGATGGCGCGCATTGGTTAACCGCGCCGGGGCCGGTGGTGTGATCGGTGCGCCGTTTAATCAAATGCGTCGAAAACAATCACGTTGCGCCGGGCATGCCCCGCCCTGGTGTCTGCGATGGCATCGTTGATCTGATCCAGCCGCCAGCGCTGCGATACCAGTTCATCCAGTTTCAGCCGTCCCTGTTGGTAAAGATCCACCATCCACGGGATGTCGCGCGCGATGATCGCGTCGCCCATCAGCGTGCCCTGCAGGCCCTGCCCGACCGCGGCCATGATCACCGGCTCATAGGCGGCCTTTTCGCCCGAATGGGGCATGCCCACCATGATCACCCGGCCCCCCCGCGCCAGATAGCGCGGCGCCGTATCATAGGCGGCGGTGGCGCCAACGGTGACGAAAACCGCATCGGCGCCGCGCCCGGCAGTCAGCTTGCGCACGGCCTTCCATGGCGCCGGGTCGGTGGCCAGAACGCCGTGGGTCGCGCCGAATTCCAGGGCGGCGTCAAGCTTGTCGGGGTTGGTATCCACGGCGATGATCCGCGCCGCGCCGGCGATGCGCGCGCCCTGGATGGCATTGAGGCCAACGCCCCCCGCCCCCACCACCACCGCGTTCTGACCGGGGCGCAGGCGGGCGGTATTGACCACCGCGCCGATGCCGGTCGTCACCCCGCAGGCCAGCAGGCAGGCCGCATCCATGGGAACCCCCTCGGGCAGGCGCACCACCTGGCTGTGGTCCAGCACCACGCGCTCGGCAAAGGCGCCGCAATTGAGGCCCTGGTGCAGGGGCGCGCCGTCAGGGCTCGTTAGCGGCCCATGGTCATGGTCAGGCGGGGTGGTGCAATAGACCGGGTTGCCGGTCTGGCAGGGCTGGCAGGTGCCGCAGGCGCGGATCATGGTGGCCACCACCGGGTCGCCGGGGGCAAGCCCGCGCACCCCTTCGCCCAGCGCGCTGATCCGCCCGGCGGCCTCGTGGCCATAGACGGCGGGCAGGGGGCCGCCCCAGGCGCCTTCGGCATAGGAAACGTCGCTCATGCAGATGGCGACGGCCTCCAGCGTTACCTCGACCTGGCCGGGGCCGGGGGCGGCAAGCTCGACCTCCTCGATCACCAGGGGTTGATTGAAGGCATGGCAAACGGCGGCCTTGATACGGGTCATGGCGGTCTCCTCTGGAAAAAAGAGTGCCGCGCCGCCGGGGCGAGGGCAAGCGAAACGCTACGTTCGCGCCGCGGTTGCCCGCAGGAAGAACGGGGCCGATATGGCCGACAGCACAAAGGCGATCAGGAACGGGGCGCCGGGCAGGTAGATCGGTGCGTCGGGGCCGCTGAACCAGGCGAATACGCTGGTCAGGATCAGCGGCGCGACGATGGTGGCGATGGCGTTGAGGCTGGCCATGACGCCCTGAAGCTCGCCCTGGGCATTGTCGGGGGCGCGTTTCGACAGGATGCCCTGAAGCGCCGGGTCTTCGAGCCCGCCGAGCGCGGCAACCGGGGTGGTGGCCAGCACCAGCCAGCCGACCCCGACCACCCCGAGGAAAAGAAAGCTGAACAGCCGCAGGCCGAGGCCCAGCAGGACCGTGTTGCGCTCGCCCAGCCGGCTCAGAACCGGGCGCACCAGCACCCCCTGGGTGATCGCCATGGAGACACCGAATATGCCCAGCGACAGGCCGATCATCCCCGGCCCCCAGCCAAAGCGTTCGCTTCCGAAATAGGGCCAGATCGCCGGATAGACCACCGAGGCAAGGAAGGTCAGGAAGGCAAAGATCAGCAGCCCGCCGGCGCCGGGCAGGGCCGAGACCGCCTTGAGCGCGCCGAGCGGGTTGGCACGCCGCCACGAAAACGGCCGGCGCATGGCCTCGGTCACGCTTTCGGGCAATACGAAAAAGCCGAAAGTCAGGTTGAGCGCCGCCAGCACGGCGGCGGCGTAAAACGGGGCGCGGGTGCCCAGCTCGCCCAACAGCCCGCCCGCCAGCGGCCCCAGCACGAAACCGATGCCGAAGGCGGCACCGAACAGGCCGAAATTCGCGGCCTTGTCCTCGGCGCTGGAAATGTCGGCGATATAGGCCATGGCGGTGGATTGGGTGGCGGCGGTGATGCCGGCGATGATGCGGGCGATCAGCAGCAACCAGATCGAGCCGGTCAGCCCCATCACCAGATAGACGCCCGCCATCACTGCAAGCGAGATCAGCAGGACCGGGCGCCGCCCCCAGCGGTCGGAAATATTGCCCAGCGTCGGGCCGAACAGGAACTGCATGGCGGCAAAGGCAGTGGTCAGCACCCCGCCCCAGAGCGCGGCGCCAGCGACGTTTTCGCCGGTAAGCTCGCCAATCAGCTCCGGCAGAACCGGGATCATCAGCCCGATGCCGATGGCGTCGATGGTCAGGGTCAGAAAGATGAAAAGAAGGGGCAGGTTCTTGAACAAGGCGGGCTCCGAATTTGGGCGATCATGCGGGCAAAGCCGGGGCGGCGCAAGCGGTTTCGCCGCGCATTCGCGTGGCGGTTGGCCGCGAAATCCTGCCCGCAGGCACCGTCATGAAGGCGGGAAAACCCGCGTCAGATATGGCCGGTTGCGCGCAGGAAGGCGGTCAGATGAGCGCCGTATTCTTCCGGTTTCTCGACACAGGGCAGGTGGCCGGCGCCGCGGATCAGTTCAAACCGTGCGCCGGGGACCAGGGCGGTGGTCTCGCGCACCAGGTCGGGCGGGGTCGAGCCGTCTTCGCTGCCGGCAATGCCCAGCACCGGCAGGCCAAGCCGCGCGGTGCTGTCGAAAAGGTCGGTCTCGCCAATCGCGGCCGAGGCGCCGAGATAGCCTTCCAGCGGCTGGCGCATGAGCATGTTCATCCAGCCCTCGACCGCGCCGGGATGCTCGGTGCGAAACCGCCGCGAGAACCAGCGCTCCATGGTGGCAAAGGCCACCGCGCCGATGCCGTGCGCGCGCACCTCGTCGATGCGCGCCTGCCAGGTTGCCGGCGTGCCGATCTTGGCGGCGGTGTTGGACAGCACCATGGCGCGCACCAGGTCAAGGCGCTCGGCCGCGAGGCCCTGGGCGATCATGCCGCCGATCGACAGGCCGACCACCACCGCCTCGCGGATGCCGCGCCGCTCCATGAGCGCGGCCAGGTCGGCCACCATGTCGCCCATGAAATAAGGCCCCTGCGGGCAGGTCGAAAGCCCGTGGCCGCGCATGTCATAGCGCAGCACCCGCAGCCCGTCGGGCAGGTGCGGCATGAGTGCATCCCACAGCCGCAGATCGGTGCCAAGCGCGCCGGACAGGACCAGCGCCGGGGCGCCTTCCGGCCCGGTATCGGAATAATGCAGGCGGATATTTCCGCCGATATCTGCCATCTGCATCCGGTTTCTCCCGTTACGTCATGGCAAGGGCGCGCGCGAAAACCGGCGCATCCACATTGCCCCCGGAAATGACCGCGACCACGGTGCTGCCCTTCAGCGCATCGCCATGAAACAGCGCCGCCGCCAGCGCCACCGCGCCGCCCGGCTCGGCCACCAGCTTGAGGTGCCGAAACGCCAGCGCCATGGCGCGCAGCGCGTCGTCTTCGCTGACCACCAGGCCCGGCCCGCACAATGCCTGCATGATCGGAAAGGTCAGCTCTCCGGGCGCGGGGGTGATGATCGCGTCGCACAGCCCGCCATGGGTCGTGGTGTTGCGCACCACCTGCCCGCAGGCAAGCGAGCGGGCCACGTCGTCAAAGCCCTCGGGCTCGACCGGGCGCACGCGCATCGCCGGGGCCGCCTCCGCCAGGGCCAGCGCCACGCCGGAGGTCAGCCCGCCGCCGCCGCAGGGCACCAGCACCTCGCCCTCGGCCTCGCCCAGATCGGCGGCGATTTCCAGCCCGACCGTGCCCTGACCGGCGATCACCTCGGGGCTGTCGAAAGGCTTGATCAGGGTCAGCCCACGGCGCGCGGCCAGGTCGGCGCCCAGCGCGTCGCGGTCCTGGCTGGCGCGGTCATAAAGCACCACTTCGGCGCCCAGCGCCCGGGTATTGGCGATTTTCAGATCCGGCGCGTCCGAAGGCATGAGGATCACCGCCGGCACGCCATAGGCCGCCGCCGCCCGCGCCACGCCCTGGGCATGGTTGCCTGACGAAAAGGCGATGACGCCGCGCGCCCGCCTCTCGGGGGCAAGCGCGGAAATCGCCGCCCAGGCCCCGCGCGCCTTGAAGCTGCCGGTATGTTGCAGGCATTCGGGCTTGATCAGAAGCCTGCGCCCGGCAATGTCGTCTAGAAAGGGAGAGGACAATAGCGGCGTGTGCCGGACATGGCCGTTGAGGCGCTGGGCGGCAGATTTTATCATGTTGATATTCATTGCAAATCCTTGATCCACTCGCCCAGGACAGCAAGCGATTGCGGTTCATCCAGAAACGGCACATGACCGCGGTCCGGCACCTCGGCCACCCGCATTTCGGGAAGCTCCGCGCGCATCCGTGCCACGGTGTGGGCGGTCAGGATGTTCGAGTTTTCGCCATGGATCAGTGCCACCGGCAGGCCCCGCATCCCCCTGAAAAACGGCCACAGGTCGGGCATTGGTGCCTTGGCCATGGCCTCGACCGCCTGGCGCAGGCGCGGGTCATACCGCAGCGCCAGCCCGTTGTCGGTTTCGCGATAGGCATGGGTCACCTCGCGCTCCCAGACATGCGGCGCGACCCCGTGAAAGCCGGCCGCCTGCATGAAGGCGGCGCGGGCGGTGGCGGCCTCGGCAAGGGTGCGGGCGGCGGGGCGGCGGCCCAGATAGGTCATGATCGCGGCCAGCCCTTCGGGGGCGATGTCCGGGCCGATGTCGTTGAGGCACACGCCCAGCAGCCTCTCGCGGGCGGTCGCCGCCAGCCCCATGGCAATCAGCCCGCCGCGCGAGGTGCCCAGAATGCCGGCCTGCGCAACCCCCAGATGATCCAGCAGCGCCAGCGCATCGGCCCCCTCCTGCATCAGGGTATAGCCCTCGGGCCCCGGCCAGTCGCTTTCCCCCCGGCCACGGTAATCCATGCGGATCAGCCGCACGCCCTTGAGATGCGGCGCCACGAAATCGAAATCGCGCATGGTCCGGGTCAGCCCGCCCAGGCACAGCACCGGCACGCCTTCGCCGGCATCCTCATAGGCAAGCCTGGTGCCGTCTTCGGCGGTGAAAAACGCCATCAGAATTCCCTTGCCAGTTCGGGGATGCGGACCAGATCGGGCAGGGTGGCGCGCGGCGTGTGGCCGAGCCGGTCCATCGGCGCGCCATCCCGGTTGACCCAGACCGCCTGAAAGCCGAAGCCGCGCCCGGCCAGCGCATCCCAGCAATTGGACGACACGAACAGCACATGGCGCGCCGGGCAGTCGAAGCGCCGGGTCACCATCTGGTAAACCTCGGGGGCGGGCTTGAAAATACCCACCTGTTCGACGCTCAGCACATCATCGAGCGACTCGCCCAGCCCGGCGGAAGTGACCGCGCCGGCCAGCATGTCGGG